>JAWOFA010000119.1:0-31649 GCA_046482505.1 Desulfuromonadaceae bacterium
GTGTAATCTCAATGGTTGCTATAGTAGTGATCCTGTCCTAAAATGAGCACTTCAAGATTTGATATTTGTTATTCTTTCGCAGAAAAAACAAAATTAGATGTCTAAGCAAAAAGCGCCAAATGCAAGGCGCGTGATAATCTCTGTAGAGACGTTTGCATGCAACGTCTAATACGTACGTCTAAGCAGCGAGAAAATTGCAGCAACGCAGCAGTTGGTGAGTTTTGGCAACGGCATCATTTGTACATAGCAGGAGAATTTAGTGTGCAGGAAATAAAAGTGGTGTTTTACGCCAGAGAGTTCGGGGATAAGTGGCAATACCCCTTTGATGATACCGCCATAGAGCCTTTTTTTGCCGAACTCAACCAGGAGTTGAGCGGGTGCGGAGTGAAATTCAGCTTTGCCCACGAACCCAATGTGTGTCTGAAGATCAACGGCTATCAGGATATGCTTAACAGCGTGCGCATCTGCGCCCCTGAGCACGGATTCCCCAGTCTGTGTCTGGGACAGTTCCTGGGCGCAAGTACCGATGCCGATTTTCTCGCGGACGTCAAACGCGGGGTCAGGCGGGTAGCTTTTTCCCCTGAGAGCATTGCCCCGGCGGGTGGTGATGCGCTGTGTCACAACTGTGGCTGTGGCTGTTAAAAGCATTACCCTCTACGGGCAACCAGTTGAAATTCGTTGCCAAACCCTGGGGAGTAGCCGCGCCGAAAATCTGGTGTATGCGTTTATTGCCTCGCCATGCCCAGAGTTCAGCTGCGGCATGGTGTGGGGTGACAAAGGGATGTACGGGGTATTCCTGTCCCCACAGGATGAAGCATCATCATCTCCACCTCCGTTTATCCAACAGCGCTGGCCCCATGTGCGCCCCAGCGCGGTGTTAAATCAAGCGCATAATACTGCACCCGTGAATGAGGCGCTTCCGGCGCAGGCGCAAGGATCACTCGTATTGAGCGGCACGGTATTTCAACAGCAGGTGTGGCGCGCCCTTCTGGACATCCCCGTGGGTGAAAGCAGAACCTACGCGGATATTGCCCGTGCCATAGGGCGTCCGCGCGCATGGCGTGCGGTGGCAAATGCTGTGGCAGCCAACCCAATCCTGTACCTGGTGCCGTGCCACCGCGTCGTACCTCGCCAAGGCGGGGTGGGAAATTACCGCTATGGCGCAGAGCTGAAGCGGCGTTTGCTGGCGCAGGAGGGGATATATTTTTCAGATGAAGGAGCACCATGAACGAGAGCAGTAAGCATTATTCTCCCGATCCATCTTCGCGCATCCAGGATACGGGCCCGCACCGGGTTGTATTGGATGAGTGGATCAGCTGTGCACCCTTTGAGTGCTCATTGGGGATTGAAATTATCCACGCAAGTCAGGGGAGGGCGGAATTGAAGATGCCCTTCGCATATACCTACGCCAACGGTGCCGCTATGCTCCACGGTGGAGCCATGAGCACCCTGGCGGATACTGCCGCAGTTTTTGCTCTTAAGAGTCTGCTCCCGGTGGGGAGTCATTTTGCCACCACCCACATGGAGGTTGATTTTCTCTATCCGGTGATGCAGGGGTGGGTGCGTGCCAAGGCCGATGTAGTGCATGCAGGCAAGCGCACCTGGAATGCGAATGTTTCTCTGTTTGACGATGAAGAGCATGAGGTGATGCAGATGCAGGCGGTTTTCAAACTCGCATGGCGTCAGCCCAATCTCAGTCAGGATGAGTGTAATGCGATCCCCGGGGACTTAATATCTTCCCGAACGACTACGGATTGATTGGATGGAGTTTTTTTCTGTTGCATATATAGATCCCTGGCATGTGACTTTGGGTGGGGGTGCGGGCGTCATCCTGCTGCTTTTATTTGCCTGGCGACGCGCCCGCCGTCTCTATACAGATGTGTGCCATGAGCGTGATACGTTAAGGTCTCAATTACGGGAGTTGGAACAACACAGAGATGAAGCGAGCCTGGCGGTTGAAACTCTGGAGGAGAAACTGCACACTACCCACGCACAACTGGTGCGAGCGGAAACCCGCCTCGAAGAGCAACAGCACCACATGCAGGAGAAGGAGGAATTTCTGCGTCAGGCACGCGAATCCATGCAGGTGCAGTTCAAGACACTGGCGCAGGATATCTTTGAAGAGAAGGGGCGCACCTTCAAGGATGAAAACAAAAGTGGCTTAAGCGAAATTCTTGATCCGCTGCGTACTCAACTGCAGGAATTTCGCCAGCGTATCGATACCATCCACGCCAACGATCTCAAGGATCGAACCTCCATGCGTCATGAACTGGAACATTTGCGCAGCACCAGCCATCAATTAAATCAGGAGGCGGTCAACCTTACGCGTGCCCTCAAAGGGGAAAATAAATTTCAGGGCAATTGGGGTGAAATGGTGCTGGAACGGGTGCTCGAGCAGTCGGGTTTACGCAAAGGGTACGAATACGACACCCAGGTGCACCTGCGCAATGAGGAAAACAGGCTTCTGCGCCCCGATGTAGTGGTGCATCTGCCTGAAGGAAAGCAGATCATCATTGATTCCAAGGTCTCTCTCACGGCGTATGAGCGCTACTGCAGCGCCGAGGATGATACAGAACGGCAACAGGCCCTGAAGCAGCATGTCCATGCCATCAGACAGCATCTCATATCTCTGGGTTCCAAGGATTACGCCGAACTCAATGGAGTAGAGTCCCTCGATTTTATCCTGATGTTCATGCCCCTGGAACCGGCCTTTATCTGTGCGGTGCAACATGCGGAAGATCTGCTGGATCTGTCCATGCAGCAGCACGTGGTGGTGGTTACCCCCACAACCTTGCTCGCAACCATGCGTACGGTGGAAAACATCTGGCGTTATGAGCGCCAGAACCAGAATGCGCAGGCCATAGCTGAACGCGCCGGAGCGGTGTATGATAAATTGCGCGGATTTGTGGAGGATATGGAGAAGATCGGCACCCAGATCACATCTCTTGATCAGCAGTATCACAGTGCCATGAACAAGTTGACTCTAGGGCGGGGGAACCTTATCAGTCAGGCAAGCCGCTTTGTAGATCTGGGGGTGAAGGTGAAGAGGAAAATTCCCGCGAGTGTACTTGAACGTGCCGAAATCGAAACGGATACGGAGTCAGATGCCTGATGGTTGAAGTGGGTGCAGCGATCATTGTAGAGCAGGGTAGAATCCTGCTGGGCCAACGCCTTGCAGGCTCACGCCTTGGAGGGTACTGGGAATTCCCCGGGGGCAAGGTGGAACCCGGAGAGTCGCTGAGCGAGTGCATCGAACGTGAAATACTGGAGGAGCTCGGAGTGCGGGCTCGTTCCGCCACCGTAATATGTGAGAGCGTACATACCTATCCATTCGGTGCGATAAAACTACTGTGTGTGCATACTTTTTTGCAGCATACCGAGCTGAAGTGCAATGTCCACGCGCAAATCAAGTGGGTAGCGTTGCAGGATCTGCCCACATACAATCTTGCTCCTGCGGATGTACCGGCAGTGGAACATCTGCTAAGATATTTCTCTAAAGAATGTTCCATAGTAAGGAAAACAGAAACAGAATAAAGGTTTGCGCACATTTATGCTGAAACTCGGGGTAATTTCGGATACTCATTGGAGCTCGTTGGCACAAGCCAGTGCTGGCGCTCATAAACTTATCCACGGCGTGTTTGTCAATGTGGATGCAATCATCCATGCTGGTGATATGCTTCATCCGGAGATTGATCTTGCGTTTGCGCCGTATAAGTTTTATGCAGTACGCGGTAATATGGATGCAGCCGGGGCGCATACTCCCCTGAAGCGTATTCTTACCTTTGACGGTATCAGGATCGGGGTGATTCACGGCTGGGGTGGCGGCGCTGAGATTGAAGCCAATGCCGCAAGAGAATTTGATCTGGAGAAGATTGACCTGCTTATTTACGGCCACAGCCACTATCCTGCATGCCACGTGGAGGATCGGGTGTTGTTCCTCAACCCCGGGAGTGCGGCTGAACGTCGCCGTGCCCCATATCACAGTGTCGGGTTGATCCGGATTTGCGCCGTTGATCCTGTGGCTGATGCAGGAAATGGCGATCATTTTGCCGAAAGAGACAATAAAAAATATGAGATTGGGTCGACAGAACAGGGTGAAACTTGGCCGGTAGAAGCCAGGCAGGTGCTACAATGCGGGGCACAGCAACAGGTGATTGCGGAGATCATCAACATTGACGCTTTCGCAGAAAGTATTGATTTGAATGGCTAAGCAAAAAGCGCCAAATGCAAGGCGCGCGATAATCTCTGTAGAGACGTTGCATGCAACGTCTAATACGTACGTCGAAGCAGCGAGAAAATCGCAGTAACGCAGCAGTTGGTGAGTTTTTGCGACGCCATCAACATTGACGCCGTGTCTGAAATCGTCTAACGTCTGAAACATTGTTTGAGTGGCCAACATGTAGCTATGAAGGGTAGTATATAGATAAGCACATAGTTTAAGCCAACATCAGTATTTTTATGCAGCGGGAGATATACAATGAAATTTGTGAAAATGTTTTTGGCTCTGGTCGGCCTGGCGGTGTTATTTGTGTTTGTGCGCGATAATACCGGGAAAATTGTGGTGAAATTCTGGGATTACACCACCCCCGAAATTGAGATTTTCCTACTTCTTATTATCACTTTTGTGCTGGGAATGATTGTGGCATCCTTCGGCTCAACCCTGAAGATTATGAAGCTTAAGCGTCAGCTTAAACATGCCGGAGCCAGCCCGGCTGAACAGCCCAAGGAGAGCAAAAAAGATAAAAAACGCAAACACAAGAAAGATGACGCAGAGAAAGAGGTCTCAGCCACTTCCAACACCTCTGCCTCTTCATCCGGCTCTGCTGAAGGTTACGCGGCTTCAGGAGCTGCAGCCACAGGTGCTGTATACACCTCCGGATCAGATACAGCATCAACCCCAAATGCTACTTCGTCAGATGCGGGGCCATCTAACCCCCTAGCCGTTGAGGAACAGAAAGATGAGACCGTTGCAGATGCAGGCGTAGAAGAGGATAATGCCTCAGCGCCGGAAATCATAGAAGCTGAAGATAACGACAGCGATGTTAAAACAGAAACCGATGAGGCTATCCCCCTTCCTGCCGATGAAACAAAAACTGAAGAAGGGGACAGGAAATAATTAGATGCTGGATTCGAGTTCGTATCTGCTGGAACTGTTTGCCAAGGGTGGCTTTCTCATGTATCCCATCCTGGCATGCTCAGTTCTGGCATTGGGGATATTCCTAGAGCGCTTGTGGACTTATACCTCTCTGCGTCGACGTGGAGTAAAGCTTTCTGCTGAAGTGCAGTCTCTGGTAGCAAATGACCGGATCGATGAAGCGAAAGCAGTGTGTGAGCGCAGTGACTTCATGCTCTCACGTATCTTTCTCGCGGCATTGAATGTTGCGGGTGCGCAGCGTAAACACATAAAGACTCTGGTGGAGGAGGCAGGTGCATATCAGGTTGCGGCTCTGGAGCGCTATCTGGGCCTGCTCGGAACCATTGCCGCCATCACTCCACTCCTAGGTCTGCTGGGGACAGTGCTGGGGATGATACGTGCCTTTACTGAACTCGCCGCTCAGGGGGTGGGAACACCTGAAACCCTGGGAGCGGGGATCTCTGAAGCACTGATTACCACGGCGACCGGTTTGAGTGTCGCAATCCCGGTAATGTTGTTGCATAAGTACCTGACCAGCAAGGCAGACCTGCTTGCAGATGAGTTTGAGCTCAGCGCATTGAAGCTGGTAGATAAACTTGCCTCAGATTCGCTCCTCAATCAGCGCCAGGGCTAGTTTTATATGGCATTCCGACGTAAAAAGCGCGATGAGGTTAGAATCGAGATCACCCCCATGGTGGATGTGGTGTTTCTCCTGCTTATTTTTTTCATGATCTCCACATCGTTTATCGATTCTTCCGCCATAGGGATCAATCTGCCTCAGGCTGCCACCGGCACACCGGAGGGAGAGCAGACTGAGGTCAAGGTATACCTGGAAGAAAATGGTACAATTCACTTTAATGACCGAGAAGTGGATATGCAGGAGCTCAAAAAACTGTTGAACAATTACACCGGCAATGCTGCCAAAACCAGTTTCAAGTTACTCGCAGATAAAGAGGTCAGGCACGGACGCGTTATTTCGGTTGTAGATCTTGCACGTGAAAACGGCTTTGGTACTCTGGCAATAGCGACACGTAATACTGCGCCCACTCGCGGGACAGAATAATAAGCAAGGAGTAATACCCATGGCTAAGACTATAGCAATTCTCACCGGTGGCGGAGACTGCCCGGGACTCAATGCAGTAATACGCGGAGTAGTCCGTTCTGCAATCAAGAACCACGGCTGGCGTGTATTGGGGATAAAGGACGGATTTGATGGTTTGCTTGAAGGCAACCGCGTAATGGAACTCACCCTGGATTCCACCCGGGGCATTTTACAGCTCGGTGGCACCATCCTTGGTACGAGTAACCGCGGTAACCCTCTTAACTATCCGGTGCAGGAGAACGGGGAGACGGTATGGAAGGATGTTTCACCCCAGGTGGTGGAAAACTTCAAACGCATGGGTGCTGACGCTCTCGTTGCAGTTGGAGGAGACGGAACCCTGAAGATAGCCCAGCACCTGCAAGAACTGGGTATGAACGTTGTAGGTGTACCTAAAACAATTGACAACGATCTTCGCGCTACCGATGTAACCTTCGGCTATAACACCGCTGTCGGGGTGGTAACCGAAGCACTGGATCGGCTGCACACCACCGCCGAAAGTCATCAGCGTGTGATGGTGGTGGAAGTTATGGGGCGCGATGCGGGCTGGATAGCTCTTGAATCGGGGCTTGCTGGGGGAGCGGACGTGATTCTTCTGCCCGAGATTCCCTTTGATATCAAAAAGGTGTGCGCTTCTATCCAGGGAAGACGGAGTTCCGGGCGCAGGTTTTCCATTGTGGTTGTATCAGAGGGCGCCTTCCCTAAAGATGGCGGCCAGGTGGTACAGGCCGAAGCCGGTACTACACCCACGGGGGTTAAACGCCTGGGTGGAATCGGACACACCGTTGCTGAACAGCTGAGTAACTGCTTGGAGATGGAGGTGCGAACCGTAGTGCTGGGGCATCTGCAGCGCGGTGGCACCCCCACACATTTCGACCGTATCCTCGGAAGCAGGTTCGGGGTAAAGGCGGTCGACCTCATCGCTGAAGGGAAGTTCGGGCAGATGACCTCCCTGAAAGGACGCGAGGTGGTATCAGTCCCCTTCGAAGCTGCGGTTGGTCAGTTGAATCTTGTTGACCCGGAAGGGGAGATGGTAAAAGCTGCTGAAAAACTCGGGATTATGTTAGGTCGATAACGGACTTTTCTGCCGTTTTTGCAACTTCTGAAGAAAAAACTACGCTGCTTATGTTTGTACAACCACACGTTGGCAGTTTATGACATTCTGAACAGGGGACCGGCTCCAGGTGGATGGTGACATCCGCCTGAGGCAGAACAGCATGGATATTATCTTCAATCTGGAGCGCCGTTGCATGTGCCTGTTCTATTGACTCTAATCTACATACGCGCAGATGCAGATCCACCATGCGCTTGTTTCCTACGGTGCGCGTACGCAACCGGTGGTAGTCATTGAATTTCTCTGAGAACATGTCGATGCTGCGGGTGATTGCGCGAACCTCATCCTCCGGCAGACTGCTCTCCAGAAATTCATTCAGGCTGCGGCGCATCAGTTTGGCCGCCTGCCAGATGATGTAGGCCCCAATTACCATAGATAAGAGCGGATCCATCCAATCCCAGTTGAACATTTTTGCCGCAGCAAGGCCTCCGAATAACCCCATATTACTGTATACATCGGTGGCATAGTGCAGGGCATCAGCGCGCAGCGCGCTGGAATCATATTCAGTTCCCACATTCTTCAGATGCCTGCTGATAAACCAGGCTACAACAGCGCTCGCCGCGAGAACAACGAGACCGATATCCAGGGTATGAACCTGTACCCCCTTGAGCAGACGGCGCGCACCTTCAAAAATTATGATACTTCCCGATGCCGTTATGAAGAGCCCCTGAAACAGGGTCGCCAACGTCTCAAATTTCCCATGCCCGTATGGATGTTGCTCATCTGCGGGTTCACTTGCCTTCTTCAGCCCCAGGTAATTACACATCGACATGAAGATGTCGATGATTGAATCCACCCCGGATGAGAGCAATGCCAGGGAACCGGTCACGATTCCGGTAACAAGCTTTACCCCGGCAAGAACAAGTGAAACCAGGATTGCTGTGCGGGTGGCGCGCAGGGGAGCGCGGCGGGTATCCAGGCTGGAATTGATATGCTCAGACATGATATATGATCTCTAAATGTAAGTGGATGCGTAACTGTCAAGCACTTGTGTCCGGCAGGGGACACTCAGCACGCCACTGAAAATAACCATCCCCTTCAATATCCCAGAACGCTTCGAGACGCTGTTTAAACCAATCGATATCATCACAATCGCTTCGTATCTGCGCTGCGAGCTTTGCATCTACCTCGTTGCGTTCGGCAAGAAATTCGTAGAATACTGCAACTCCCTGCAGTACTGGTTGAAGCTCTTCTGCAGAGGGCTCCAGGTTGTTGACAATGTACCAGTTTCCGGCAAATTGTTTGACACAGTCTCTATGCGGTGTGAATATGCTGCATCTACAGGCGCTGATGATAAAATCCCGCAGGAAGTAATCCGCTCCCTGTGCCAGACTCCCGGCCACTACTGGATCGGTATCCTGTTGAATTAAACGGGTGTGAAAATTACGCAGTACGCGGGTGCATTCTTTGTCTGCCTGCAGTTCCGCATCGAGGGTAAGGGGTGTTTGTTCAGCTACCATTGAATGATTAAACTCCCGGGTTATGAAATTAATTTAGCAATTTAAGTGTCTCTGGATGCCAGATCTCTGTTATTCCAGTGGAGCTGGCAGACGATAGAAAGTCAAGGATATAACAAGGAGATGATTGAGTGAAGATTAAATGCCCGGTTTGTGATAAAAATGCCGAGTGGAGTGATAACCCGTGGCGTCCATTCTGTAGTGAACGTTGCCGCAATGTCGACCTGGGCAAATGGTTCGACGAGGATTATTGCGTTGCCGGTGAATCTGTTCCCGATCCGGAACAACATCAGTCAGAGCAAAATTCTTTTTAACCTTTCAGCCCAATTGTCAGTGAGTTAGCTATGCCCATTTAAAGGGCATTTGTCGCCACGGATGAGTTTATGCGTCCCTTGTAACGGGCGTTGCCAACAAATAGTTACAGTTCTTTTTAACCCTGAAAACAGAGGATAATTACTGTGTATCGTCTTAAAATATTTACCCATTTTGCTGCAGCACATAACTTGATTAACTACCAGGGAGACTGCGAAAACCTGCATGGGCACAACTGGAAGGTTGAAGTAGTCGTAGCGACGGAAAATCTGGACAAGGCAGGTCTGGGACTTGACTTCAAGATTCTGAAATCCAAAACAAATGCCGTCCTCGATACTCTGGATCACAAATATCTCAATGACCTGGAGCCATTCAAAGAGAAGAGCCCATCATCGGAAAACATCGCACGTTACCTGTTTGAAGAACTGTGTAACAGCTTTGATGACGATGAGGTTATTGTTGATTCGGTAAACGTATGGGAATCGGATAATGCCTGTGCCAGCTACTCTCGCACCTGAATCACAAAGCACTGCGCCACTTATCGAGGTATTCTCCTCCATTCAGGGGGAGGGTTCTCTGTTGGGGCGGCGCCAGGTGTTTGTACGCTTTGCCGGTTGCAATCTGCAGTGTAGCTATTGCGATACCCCGTTTGCTCCGCGCCGCGAATGCCGAGTAGAAAAGGTGCCGGGTAGCGGTACCTTCACCACCTGGGAAAATCCGGTGAAACTTGCCACTCTGGCAGCTTATGTGCGCTCTTTGCTGGATGAGCGTAGTTCGTGTCAGCATTCCCATCACTCATTTGCTATCACCGGTGGTGAACCGCTACTTCATGCTGAGTTGTTGCAGGAGTGGCTTCCCCACTTGCAAACGCTTCTACCCATCCAGCTTGAGACCAATGGAACCATGCCGGATGCGTTGCGTATGCTCATGCCATGGCTCGACTGGGTTGTAATGGATATCAAGCTTGAGTCCCAAACGGGGGAGGCAACACCGTGGGAGATTCATCGCACGTTTCTGCGCCTGGCATTGCAGGCACAGTGCTGTGTAAAGTTGGTGGTGGGCGATTCAACCCCTGACATCGAGCTACACAATGCTGCCGAGCTCCTTACCAGTACTCTTCCACCCTCCGGCTCCAACCTCGATGTGGTGTTGCAACCGCGCACGGTTAACGGGCGCTGCAGCATATCCGGGAGCAGATTACTGCGCCAACAGGATATCCTTGGCGGCTATGGTCTGGATGTAAGGGTGATCCCCCAGACCCACTGCTTTATGCAGTTACTTTAACCTGTAACTTATTTGGCGCATGGATACTTTTCCCGCAGGAGCCTCAGGACACATTCGGGAACAAAATCTTTGATATCTCCGCCCAGTGAACCCATCTCCTTGACGATCGATGAACTCAGATAGCCGTAGCGCACCGAGGTCATCATGAACATGGTTTCTATATTCTCTTCCACGGTGTGGTTTACCTGCGCGAGCTGAAACTCGTATTCGAAGTCCGATACGGCGCGCAATCCGCGGATGATGATATTGGAACCCTGGCGTCTGACATAGTCTATTAAAAGGCCGTCAATTACATCTACGCGTATGCGCGGATTATCTCCCAGGGATTCACGCAACATCTCAACCCGCTCATCCACGCTGAACATATTTTTTTTCGCAGAATTCTGCGCCACTCCCACGATGATATTGTCGAACACCTTCAAGCCACGGCAGATGATATCAATATGTCCATTTGTAACCGGATCAAAAGAGCCCGGGTAGACAGCGATAGTATTCATAAAACACATATCTCCTTTTTCATTCTGCATCTGCACTGAATAAATAGATGCAGGTATCTCCGTATTTGCGTGTGTCAAAACAGGTGTAGAGCCCGATATCGGGGTTAACCTGCGCTTTTTTACCCTCTTCGGCACAGATGATCCCGCCAAGGGCGAGCAAATCCAGATCACTGATGAGGCTAATTATTTCAGGCAGCATATCCTTATCGTAGGGGGGGTCGATAAAGATCAATTCGAAAACCGAGCCGGCAAGGCGGGGAAGGGCAGAGCTAAATCCTCCCCTAATGATTTCAGCATGTTCTTCGACATTACACGCCCGAGAGTTGTGTGCGATTAACTCGGTTGCGTGACGACTGCTATCAATGAATACACTGCGCCTGGCACCCCGGCTCAGAGCTTCAAGCCCTAACGCACCGGTACCGGCGCAGATATCGAGCACGTTTAAGTCATACAGGTCCCCGATCTTGCTCGTGAGAATGTTGAACAGCGCCTCGCGTACCCGATCACTGGTGGGACGGATGGCCTTGGTTTTAAAGGTTCGCAGTTGCTTGCCCCGTGCAGTGCCACTGATGATGCGCATTGGTCTCTACCTGGCTTTGGGCAGGTCTATGAGCTCTTTATCTGAAGCACGATACAGCAGGATGGTGCGCCCGAGAACCTGGGCTATCTCTGCCCCCGTGCCCTGAGCCAGAGCATCGGCTACCTCCGAGCGCGGGGTAACGCATCCTTCCTGCATTTTCACCTTAATCAGTTCATGGGTAAGCAGGGCTTCGTCAACTGAAGCGATTATCTGGTCGTTTACTTCTTCTTTTCCAACCATAACTACCGGCTGCAGGTGGTGACCTAGACTGCGTAGATAGCGAACTTGTTTGCCTGTAAGCATGTGAAAAAATCCTTATAGTGTAAAATTATTTGCTCTATATAACGCAATAAGACGAACGCTTTAGCGTTATACACCCTTGCAGGTAACGGTGGCAATAAGGCATATATTTTTCCGAACTTGTGCAACCGTTAAGAAGGTGTGTACTATTCCATTGATTCAAGACTGTATAAGCCGTTACGCATTCAGAAGAGATTTATATGAACAGAGATATGGCTCTCATATATACCCGCCGTTTTGATACCTATTCCTACGGCACCCTCCATCCTATGAAGGTGGAACGTTACCGCCTTACCTACGATCTCATGCAGGCTTGCGGTCTCACGCAACAGAGTGGGGCGGAAGAGGTTGAGGCTATTCCGGCTACCAGAGATGAGTTGCTGAAATTCCACCGCAGTGACTATCTAGATATTCTGGAACATTACAGTCAGGATAATAACAGTTGTGCCAATTTCAAATACAGCCTTGGAGACATGGAAAATCCTGTGTTTGAGGGGCTGTACGGGTGGATCTCTCTTATGTGTGGTGGTACCCTTACCGCAGTACGTGAGGTTATGCAATACGGCAGACGCGCCGCCTTCAGTATGGCTGGAGGATGGCATCACGGTTTCCCTGCGCGTGCATCAGGATTTTGCTACCTCAACGATGTAGTAGTTGCGCTCCAGCCGCTGTTGGAGCAGGGCAAGCGCATAGTGTATGTTGATCTTGATGCGCACCACGGTGACGGTGTGCAGCAGGCTTTTTACACCACTGACCAAGTGCTCACGATCTCCATCCACGAGTGCGGCAAGGATTTCTATCCCTATTCTGGATTTGTGAGGGAATCCGGAGAAGGGCGGGGGTACGGCTACAGTGTGAATATACCACTGGTGCCACACTCCGATGACCTTATCCTTGAACAGGCCATCCAGCGCGTAGTTCTCCCCCTGATTGAGGCATATAAACCCGATCTGCTTGTCACCCAGATGGGGGTGGATTTTATGCGTACCGACCCCCTTACACGCCTCGAAGGAACTACATCATTTATGGAATACGCAGCGCGTTGCTTCAAATCTACGGGGTTGCCCTGGGTTGCCGTGGGGGGTGGGGGATATCACAGCATTAATGTAGCGCGCGCGTGGACCATACTGTGGGCGGCGATGCTCGATGTTGAAGTGCCGTATGTTCTACCCCCGGATTTTCAGAACATTGTGCATGAGTTGGGCTTTGACCAGTTACTCCTGCGCGATCCACCCCATCTTGCGAGTCCGGATGATTTTGCCCGCGCTCAAAAAGCTCTGGATGAAAATGTTGCCTTTTTGGAACGCAGAATATTCCCCCTGCATCATATCCGCCCCGGAGGAATCGCATGACCACCGCTATGGAAAATCAAGAGCTTGAGGTGAAACACCTTATTGATCCATATGGACTGCCGCTTTTTTCCCTGCTCGATATCAATGAATTGCCTCAGGAGAATAAAGAGGCTATATACGCACAGATTGTGCCGGAAATTGTTTTTACCCGCTTCGGATTTGACCGCGAGACCCTCATGGCTCCGGAGGGAACGCATAAAATTGAAATCATAGCACCGAAAGGGTTGGGACTGTTACGCCTTGCCGTCAAGCGCGATCCGGCTGATATAGATAGCCTGTTTTTTGTCGAAGTTGCGGATACTCAATTCAGCCAGGTGGAACTCTCCTTTTGCCTCATCAATGATCCGGATGCACCGCGCTTCAACGTCGATCAGGATATACACGGGCGGGAGAACTCATTCGGCACCCTGAGGCGCAATATCGATGAAGAGATCAAGGCGATGCGCGCCGGTCTCTCACCCTATCAGGTGCGGCGTGGATTGAAGACGTTCAAGAATTTTTTCCGCCGTTTTGAACGCTTTGTCGCCTCCCTTGGAGGAGATATAATTGTGGCGGAACCTCTGTCGTACAGCAATGCCATTCGCTACGAAAATTACGGTTTTGACTACACCACAGGTAAGCAGCTGATGCACTGGATCAATGCAGAATTTAAGCCGGGGGGGATTCTGTATAATCGCCTGGATAAATCCACCCCGTTTCGCTATCCGGAAATGGCTGCTACCGTGCGGGGCAGGAGTTGGGCTATCCACGACGGCATTCTGGATGAACCATGGGATAACATAAAAATATATAAGAGCGTAGGCCGGGATGCCGGGGTAAACACCTTTCCCGACCCGGATCGCACCTACTGAGATATGTCTTTTCAAACCAAGGAGGAACATCATGAGTGCAGGCGATATTTTTATGAGTGTAATTATCTGCGTGGTTATTTTTGCCGCCCTGTATGCAACCAATAAGGTAAAGAAAACCAAATAGATATCTGCTCTGAAGAATAAAATGTTTTCTCTTGCGCGATGACGCTATTAACGCTATAAATCCCTCGTTTTTATTTTTCTGCCGCAACATATATAAGCATGGAAGGTCAGAGGATGAAGGTTAAAGCTATATTCTGGGTGGTGGTTATTTGCCTTGCGTTACCCCTCACAGGCATGGGGGCCGGTTTTCACATCCGTGAGCAGGGTGCAAAGGCGATGGGGATGGCAAATGCGTTTGTAGCACAGGCGGATGATCCTTCAGCAGTGTTCTACAATCCTGCCGGCATCGCGTTTCAGGATGGTACAGCCGTGAGTCTCGGGGTTACGGTGGTTAATGTGCCGGAAACTGAGTTTTCCGGTACTACAGAATTAGGCGATAGGGATACAGGTCTTGGCATTGAACAGGGTGGAGATACCAAGGCGCGTGACGATATCTTCTTCCCGCCCAATTTCTACATGACCAGCAGTAAAGCCGACTCCCCCTGGGCATTCGGCATCGGGCTCGGTTCCCTGTTCCCGCTGGCGAAGCGTTGGGATACCACCAGTCCTTTTCGCGATGAGATTAAGGAGATCGCGATAAAGCCCATCAACATCAACCCTACGGTAGCGTACCGCATCGATGCCTGGGATCTGGCTGTAGCGGTAGGTGTCAATTACACCTATGCCGATGTATGGCTGGAGAAATCTGCCTGCACCGACACCTTTGCCTTAACTGCAAAAGGAATTCCTGGTTTTGCTGCATCTCCTGGTGAACAGGTCATCCAAATGGGCGAATTAGAGTTGGAGGCCGATGGTGATGGCTGGGGCTACAATGCCGGCCTCTTGTGGAAGCCAAGTGAGCGCATCTCCATCGGAATATCCTACCGCAGTGAAATTGAACTCGATTTTGACGGCGATGCCGATTATCAGTTAACTGCAACAGGCTCCCAACTTTACGGTGTACCAGTTTATTCCACCGGCGCAGAAACAGAAATCACCCTGCCCGATATGTGGAGCTTCGGTATTGCAGTAAAGCCGATAGAGAAGCTTACCGTAGAATTTGATGCGGATCGTTTCGGCTGGAGCTCTTACGAAAGCCTGGATATATATTTTGATGAGAATACGGTTTTGCCAGACTCACTAAGCAGCAAAGACTGGAACGATGTCTGGGCATATCGCCTGGGCATGCAGTACGAAGTAACCGAAGCCTTTGATCTGCGTCTGGGCTATACGCGCGACAACAATCCCATCCCTAACGACACCATTGGACCGGAACTCCCGGATGCGGACCGGAACAACTACACCTTTGGTTTCGGCTATAAAGGGGAGCGTGCGGTATTTGACTTTGCGTATATGTGGGTTGAGTTTGATGATCGCGACGTGGACAACAATATTCAGACCGGTACCTACAAGAGTGACGCTTACCTTTTTGCCGCGAATCTGACATATTTTTTCTAGTATTTTAGCAGCATAACCAGGGTGCCTTCGGGCACCTTTTTTTGTGACTAACGTACGTATTTATACTTTTTTCCGGTTAAAAAAAACAATACTGCAATATTACATATACTGAAATTGAGTTAAAGGTGGATGAGGAAAAAGTTAGGTTCACGTTAGTTTCAAGTATTTGTAATTCAAGGCAATTTTATTCTTTCTTGTTTTAATTGATTTTTACTGCTGCGATGCAATAAACCGGCACCGCTACATTACGCATTATTTGGAGGTTTGAAGCATGATTAGTCAGCACCTGATATTCGGTTTGCTCGGTGGCTTAGGTCTGTTCCTGTATGGCATGAAGATCATGTCGGAAGGTCTGCAGAAAATTGCCGGTGACCGGATGCGCAAGGTACTTGCGGCTCTTACTAACAACAGATTTGTTGCTACGCTTGTCGGTGTGGTAGTGACTGCAATTATTCAGTCATCCAGTGCAACGACAGTTATGGTCATCGGCTTTGTAAATGCAGGTCTGATGTCCTTAATGCAGGCTATTGGTGTGGTCCTGGGGGCTAATATCGGTACCACCATAACTGCACAGCTTATTGCGTTCAAAATAACCAAATTTGCCCTTCCCGCCATCGGCATCGGTGTGGGACTGAAAATGTTCAGTAGCCGTAAAAGCTGGATTTATGTCGGTGAAGCTATTCTGGGCTTCGGCTTGATTTTTTATGGTCTCTCGGTCATGAAAACCTCGTTTGATCCCCTGAAAGACAGCGGAGAGCTCAGTCAGGTGTTTCTCATGGTGGGGGATCATCTGTTTCTTGCGGTACTTGTCGGCGCTCTTATCACCATTATTGTTCAGAGCAGTAGTGCCACAATCGGCATCACCTTGGCTCTGGCTTCAAGCGGTCTTCTGACTTTTGAAACCAGTGTGGCAGTAATTCTTGGGGAAAATATAGGTACCACAATTACTGCCAATATTGCTGCTATCGGCACTAATGTAGCCGCACGGCGTACCGCTCTGTGTCACCTGTTGTTTAATGTGATCGGGGTGGCGTATATGCTTGCGCTCTTCCCGTATTTCACCAGTCTGGTGGAATCGATCACCCCGGGGATGGCCGACTTCGCCATTACTACCGAACAGCATGCAACCATGTATGGACTGGATATGGGGGATAAACCATACATAGCCAGACATATCGCCAACACCCATACGTTGTTTAATATAGTTAACACCCTGGTGTTCCTGCCGTTTATCGGAGTTCTGGCTACCATTGCGAGCAAGCTGATTTCCGGTGATGAGTCTGAACTGGATGTGCAGCTGAAATATATTGACAATCGTATGCTGGAGACTCCACCACTGGCTTTGAGTCAGGCCCGTGCCGAAACGGTCCGTATGGCAGAAATCGCCAAGAGCTGCCTCAATCACACCGTTGATTTCCTCCACCGCAATGATTTACGCATGCTGAAGGAGTTGCGTAAAACCGAAGATATGCTTGATATGTTACAAAAGGAAATTATCAACTTCCTTGTGGCAATCTCACAGCGGCCTGTCACCCAGGAGGCGTCGAGGGAGATTTCCTCCCTGATGCATATGGTTAATGACCTGGAAAAGGTGGGAGACTACTGTGAAAATTTATGGGAGCAGAACGAACGCAGGATAGACAAAAAAGCTAAATTCTCCGATATGGCAAACGAGGAGATTGCAACCCTGGCCGACAAGACTAAAGAGTTTCTGGAGTTTGTTACTACGGCCCTTGAAGAGCGTGAGACCGCAATTGAAAAACAGGCACATGCTCTGGAAAACGGGATTGATGATCTGGAGGATCAGTATCGAAAGCATCATATTTCGCGTCTTAACACTGGCGAATGTGCAGTAATTCCGGGACTGATATTTATCGACATGCTGCATAATTTTGAAAAAATAGGGGATCACACTCATAGCATTTCCCGCGCCATTGCAGGGAAAAAGTAACAGATTCAGCGCTGCAGGGGCGGAGCAACGCCAACAAAATCCGCCCCTGCTTTTTCATTGCATTTTAAGGTATGATTTGGTATAAACCCATCTGTTCAAGCCGAAGTGGTGGAATTGGTAGACACGCTAGGTTCAGGGTCTAGTGGCCGTAGGGCCGTGGGAGTTCGAGTCTCCCCTTCGGCACCATTAAACAAGTAAGGGTTACCGGATACGGTAACAGATAAATTTATACTCCCGAATATGCTCGGGAGGCTCGAAGCGGAGCGAGCGCAGACTGAATGTCTGAAAAGCGTCCATGGATGGACGCGTCAGCAAGCGCAGGTGAGCCTACGCAGAAGCCGCCCGGATGGCGGCGCCGTAGTGGGCGAGTCTCCCCTTCGGCACCAGAAAGAATATAAGAGGCTAAAGCTTTCGGGTTTTAGCCTTTTTTTATCCGTTTTCCAACCTCAGGGGGATGTGAATGGGAATTGCTGCAGACATTGTTATTATCCTTGTAGCAGCTCTTGCAGGCGCATTGGTTGCACAACGCCTGAAACAACCTTTGATGCTGGGTTATATTTTAGGCGGGGTACTGGTAGGCCCGTTCACTGCCGGAGTTACCGTCAGCGATGCCCATGAAATAGAAAAGCTTGCCGAAATAGGTGTTGCCCTCCTCCTGTTCGGGATCGGACTCGAATTTTCCCTCAAAGAGCTGCGACCGGTACGTTCCATTGCCCTTATCGGCGCCCCGATCCAGATCGTTCTTACCATTGTCTATGGCTACTTTATTGGCCAATGGCTCGGGTGGGAACATATCCCCTCCATGTGGCTAGGGGGGATTATCTCTCTCTCCAGTACCATGGTAATTCTGAAAACCCTGATGAATCAGGGGATGCTCGGCACCCTCTCGAGCCGGGTTATGATCGGAATCCTCCTCGTTCAGGATCTGGCGGTGGTCCCGCTGATGATTCTTCTGCCCCAACTAAGTAATCCCCAGGCCGGTGTAACTACACTGGCGTTTGCGGTGATAAAGGGTGCTCTGTTTATCACTCTGATGTTACTTCTTGGGACCCGCTGGCTTCCATATGTGTTGAAAATCATTGCGCGCTGGAACTCGCGTGAGTTGTTCCTGCTCTGTGTCACTGCCATCGGTCTCGGTATTGGCTACGCCACTTACCTGGTGGGGCTATCTTTCCCCTTCGGTGCCTTCGTTGCGGGGATTGTACTGAGTGAATCAGATTACGGTCATCAGGCCCTGAGCGATATCATCCCTCTGCGCGATCTATTCGGTTTGCTGTTCTTCACCTCGGTGGGGATGCTCCTTGACCCGGTATTTCTTTTCGACAATCTGGGAGATATCCTACTTATGGTCGCCCTTGTTGCCCTGGGTAAGGGGGTTATGATGGGAGTAATTGCACGTGGCTTCGGATACAGGAACGTAGTTCCGCTCGCGGTTGCGTTGGGGATGTTCCAGATTGGTGAATTCTCCTTTCTACTTACGCAGATTGGCTTTTCAAGTGGTGCTTTGAGTCAGTCAAACTATTCTTTTGTTATCTCAGCTACCATTATAAGTATGGTTTTAACCCCGCTTATCTCAGGACTTACCGCCCCGCTATATCAGTGGTGGCGAAGAAGCTCCAAGCGAGAAGCGCTGGAAACCTTTAATATCCCCGACACAAGTCTTAAAGATCACATCGTAATTGCCGGTGGGGGCAGGGTGGGACAGCATGTTGCGCGGGTATTGCGCCAGTTGGATGTTCCCTTTGTCATCGTTGAGGCCGGACACCGCAACTTTGAAAAATGCAAGGGGGCTGGCTTACCAGCGGTCTATGGAGATGCGAGTGACCACGTAGTGCTGGAAGCAGCAATGATTGAAGATGCCAAGCAGTTGCTCGTCACCATCCCGGCAGCTATTGTTGCGCAGTCCATTGTGCAACATGCGCATCAGGTGCGCCCGGACCTTAATATCGTAGTGCGAGCTGATGGAGAAGATCAGATGCGCGCCCTGTACGATCTGGGGGTATACATGGTTATATTGCCCGAATTTGAGGCCGGACTCGAGATAGCGCGCCAGGCTCTGCTGCATATTGATGTTCCGGTGCATCAGATTCAGGAATATACCGACACGATCCGCAAAGAGCTCTATCACCCCATTATGGATTCCGGCGATGACCTGCATGAGATCTGGCAATTGAAGAACGCACGCGAATTTCTCGAACTCTCGTGGGAAAGACTAGAAGCCGATAACCCCATGGTGGGGCACAACCTGCGCCAACTCGACTTACGCAGCAGATCGGGAGTGTCCGTGGTCGGGGTTATTCGCGATGGAGCCTTTGTCCCCAATCCGGACGCGGATTTCACTTTTGCCAGTGGTGATTATGTAGCTGCAATCGGCAACGCCGCACAACGACAATTGTTTAAGAGCCTCAAGGATTCAACCCTTGGATATGGCATAAGTTGATAAATTTTCGACCGTAGGGAGGATATTATGGCTGTAGTACAGATAAGTTGCACTCCTCTGGGAGAGGGGAGCGGGGGTATTTCAAAATTTGTTGCCGGGTGCCTTACTCTGGTAAAGGAATCCGGACTTGAGTATCAACTAACCCCTATGGGTACCATTATAGAGGGGGATATTGATGCCATCTTTGCCCTTGTGAGCAAAATGCATGAATCGCCGTTTAACGCCGGGGCACAACGGGTCTCAACCCTGATTAAAATCGACGACAGGCGCGATCGGGAACACACCATGCAGGGTAAATTAAATTCAGTACAGAACTACCTCGATAACTCCGGCAAAGAGTAATTTAAACATGCTTTCCCTGCCGGGATAGGGGCAGCACTTTTTGCCTTGACAGCATATGTAACGATTTGTTATCACTACCGAGCCTTCGCCGGATAGGCTCAGGACAAAAATTCGGCCCCGTCGCCAAGTGGTAAGGCAGAGGTCTGCAAAACCTTTATCACCAGTTCGAATCTGGTCGGGGCCTCCAAATAAAAAAGCCAGTCTGTGTACCAATGCAGGCTGGCTTTTTTTATCCGTCTTCCGCTTCCTGTTTCACGACATTCCCGTTGCCATTTTGTAGATGACGGATGCCATGAACCTTTCTCAATGTTACACTTGGTGTAACTATTTAGCTTATGAGTTGGCAATGCCCACTTCAAGGACGCATAAACCCATCAGTGGGGCTCATTGTCGCCGTCCATGGCGACAAATGCCCTTTAAATGGGCACAACCAACTCACCGTAAATCGTGCTGAATATTTACCACTTACTTTATATGGTGAATATTTAAACTAATGCGAGAGAGCAGGAGGGAGCAAATTATGACACCAACATCAAATTTACGTTCACCCGTTGTTGCAGGTCAATTCTACCCCGCTGAACGCCACGAACTCGAACGCCAGATTGAAGTTTTTTACCAAAAAGCGGGAGCTGAGGATAAAACCAAAGCGCGTGGTGTTCTCGCACCTCATGCCGGATATGTTTTTTCCGGTGCAACTGCGGCCAAAGCCCTCGGCGCTGTAGAGATCCCCAAAACAGTGATTCTTATTGGCCCCAACCATCAGGGAAGGGGTGCACGTGCTGCGGTATATGACAGCGGTGCGTGGGCAACGCCTCTCGGTGAGGTGAAAATAAATGCAGACTTAGGTACCCATTTATGTCGGGGTGTGTCAGGGTTCAGCAGCGACTGTGATGCCCACCGATTTGAGCATTCATTAGAGGTTATGCTGCCGTTCCTTCAATTCCAACGTTCTGACGTGGAGATTGTCCCCGTTATGCTGCGCGAGCACCGTTTCGATGAATTGGAACAGATGGGGCAGGAGTTGGCAGAGGTGCTGCGTTCAATCCACGATGATGTATTAATCCTCACCAGCAGCGATATGAGCCACTATGTTTCCGCGAGCGCCGCACGTGAGCAGGACATGCCTGTGCTGGAGCTGTTGACGCAGGGGAGAGCGCAGGATATGTATACCCATGTAATTAAGCATCAGATCAGCATGTGCGGCATTTTCCCTGCCACTCTGATGCTCACAACCCTGAATGCCCTTGCAGGTGAGCCCTGCCGGGGAGAATTGCTGGAATACACCCACTCCGGCGTGGTGAGTGGAGATAACGCTGCTGTGGTAGGCTATGCAGCGGCCGTATTCCCCTGATATCTGCTGCAACAGTTAACAATAGAAAATTGTGCTTGAGTGGAGTATATTTAACGCTTTGTCCTAGAAAATAAAGTAAAAGATTGATCTTCAATCTTCCAAATGGAGAACATAAATGTCTGATATGCGTGTCCGTTTTGCCCCCAGCCCTACCGGTTATCTGCACATAGGCGGTGCCAGAACCGCCCTGTTTAACTACCTGCTTGCGCGTCAGGCCGGGGGAACCTTTATTCTACGCATTGAAGATACCGATGTGGAGCGTTCCACCCAGGAATCGGTTGATGCGATTCTCGACGCCATGGAGTGGCTGGGGCTCGAATGTGATGAGGGACCGTTCTATCAGTCCCAGCGCTTTGATCTGTATCGCGAGAAGATTCAAGTATTGTTGGATAGCGGAAAAGCATACAAATGTTACTGCACCGAAGATGACCTGAACCAGAAGCGTGAAACAGCGATCCAGCAGGGGAATAAAGCACAGTATGATGGCACCTGCCGTGATCTGGAGGCTGAACGTCCGGGGCAGCCTTACGTCATCCGCTTTAAAAGCACACAGGAGGGTGCCACGGCCTTTGATGATTTGATTAAAGGGGATATCAGCTTCAATAACAGCGAACTTGATGACATGATCATCCAGCGCACTGACGGCACGCCCACGTACAACTTTGTGGTCGTAGTGGATGACGCCGAAATGGGACTTACCCATGTTGTAAGAGGGGATGATCACGTCAACAACACCCCGCGCCAGATCCAGATCTATGAAGCCCTGGGATACTCTGTGCCCCGATTCGCCCACGTACCCATGATTCTGGGGGATGATAAAAAGCGTCTCTCCAAACGCCATGGTGCCACCTCGGTTATGGCATATCGCGATATGGGATATCTGCCCGAGGCGATGGTCAATTATCTCGTACGCCTGGGGTGGTCGCATGGTGATGAGGAGATCTTCTCCATGGAGGAGTTGATCGAAAAGTTCTCTCTGAAGAATGTAGGACGTTCAGCGGGGGTATTCAACCCGGATAAGCTGTTGTGGCTTAACGAGCACTATATCAAAAACGGCGATCCGCAGCGCCTCGGGCAACTGCTGCTCGAATATCTGGAACGTGCCGGAGTAGCCACTACGGGTGGACCGGATGCGGCAGAGGTGGTTAAAACCCTGCAGGATCGAAGTAAAACCATGGTGGAGATGGCGCAAAAGGCGGCATTCTATTATCAGGATGAGTTGGAGTATGATGAGAAGGCGGTAGCAAAGTTCTTCACCGCGGAACAGGCACCCATCTTCTCTGCCGTGAAAGATGCGTTAGAGCACGCCAGCTTTGATGCCGCGGGGGTAGAGAGCGCTTTCAAACAGGTGCTCGAGCAGACCGGGCTTAAGTTCGGCAAGGTGGGGCAGCCGACCCGGGTGGCACTTTCCGGTGGTACCAGCGCTCCGGGTATCTACGAAGTAGCGTTGGTTCTCGGACGTGATCGCTGTATTCGTCGGCTTAATAAGGCGATAGAGATGTGTGCTTAAAATAAGTATGGGGGTAATGTGCGGTACGAAGGGGAATATATCAGTTGTTTACTTTGATATTCGAGACAGGCTTACAAACTTAAAATTCTGGTCAAATTCAAGGCGGAACCGTCCATGGATACCGGCGCGATCCAGAAAGGGGCGGAATTTTATTGCGGGTAATTTTACCCTGCGTCCATCTTCACCCACGACAAGAACGCTATGCGCCTTCCCCTGGTAGTAGCGTAAGTACTCATCCGCGGAAACATGTAAGCGAAATGTTATTACAGGCATTTTTGCCTCCTAAAACAGGCTTACAGGTATCAACATAAGCCTGTGGATAACATTTGGGAAATCTGCTGGGCAGGGGAGCTAACTAGTGCAATTCCGGTAGATTTTTACTTACTGCCTATATTTTGAGCAATTCAAAAATACTCTATGATAACAATATGTTACATAAGTCAAGGGCAAACATTTCTGTATTCTGTATACATTTTTTGTTTCAGTTGTTTTGCAGATGTATGCGCAGATTTTCCATCCCCTCTTCGATAGAAATATGCGGCGAATATCCCAGATCGCGCTGCGCGGCAGAGATGTCAAACCAGTGCGCTGTTGCAAGTTCACGCGCGACAAAACGGGTGATACGTGGCTCGGTTTCAATCTTCAGGCCGGTATATATTTTTTCCAGCATCCATCCTGCGGCATACGCCATGGGTGCCGGAATATGACGCTTAACTTCTTTCACATCGGCACACGCAAGGATCGCATTTACAATCTCCCACAACGGGCGCGGATCTCCTTGAGAGATAAAATATGCTTTGCCACTTATATCAGATCCCGGAGAGAGTTTTTCCGCCGCACATATATGTGCAGTGGCGGCGTTGTCAATGTAGACACAGTCTACCAGATTGTCGCCCCTGCCGATGATGCGCAGTTGCCCCTTGCGGCCCCGTTCAATGATGCGCGGCACCAGATGGTTGTCTCCCGGACCCCAGATCAGGTGAGGGCGTAGAGCCACCGTAGCCAGTCCTGCATCGTTGGCACGCAGAACATCCTGTTCCGCAATCGCTTTAGTGGCAGGGTATGATGCGTCAAAGTGCGCTGGATAAGGGAGGGATTCATCCCCACCCTCAATGGAATTGCCGTCAAAAACCACACTCGGAGAACTGGTGTAAATCAGTTTCCGGATCCCATGCTCGCGGCACCCGTTTATGACGTTGTGTGTTGCGGTTACATTGGCGCGATAGAAGTCAGTATATTCTCCCCATACCCCCGCTTTTGCCGCCACATGGTATACCCACTCACACCCGGCAAACGCAGGGTGATCCGGTTCCATATCTGCCAGATCAACACAATATTGCTCCACCCCACGCGCCGTAAGACTCTCATGCCGGGAACGGGACACACTCACCACTTCAATATTGCTCTCCAGCAGCAGATCGACAATAGCCAGCCCCAGAAAACCGCCGCCGCCAGTGACTAACGCTTTCATTGGAGGCACTCCTGCGCCCATAATGCGAGTTTTTCTCGGAAAATCTTGGCGTTATGTCTCACATCTACGGGAAAATTCGGATGGATAAGAAATGCGGAAATCTCTTCTGTATGAGGATACTGGCGCTGAATTTCCTTTAAATCAGCAATGATAGCCGAATGTTGGTGCGCGGGTACATTCGGGTTCAGTTCCACACACAGTACAGCACGCTGAGCACCCCGGGCGCCATATCCCACAAGCGCGGTCCGTGCAACCTGGGGGTGGAGATTGAAAACGGCCTCACACGGGATGGTAAACAGGGTGGATTTGCCTGTGACCACGCGGTGGTTCTTGCGCCCACAAAACCACAGACGCCCCTGTTCATCTACGTAACCAACATCGCCCATACGATGATAAAAGTTGGAGTCTCTGCAGTATATCTTAGCGTTCTCTGTGGCCTGTTCAAGGTGGTAATAGCCTGAAGTCACCTGGGGCCCACGCACGCATATTTCCCCTATGCTCCCGACAGGCATGAGCTCTACATTATCCCATACGGGTATGGTCTCATCACTGATGCGGATAATCTGTGCATCGATATTTTCTACAGGTCTGCCTATGCAGATCCCACCGCCCGCATCGGTTTTTTGAGCAGTGTGCTCGAGTATTTCACGGCTGCCGATGGAACAAACCGGTAGAGCTTCGGTAGCACCATAGGGAGTGAAAACCTCGCAATCGGACTCAAGCATTGATTCCATCTGGCGCAGGATAGACGCAGGGACCGGGGCGCCGGCTGAAATAACCCGCTTCAGGCTCGGAAGTCTTCGTCCCTGTCTGCAGCCGTAATTGGCCACACGACGCAGGAGGGCGGGGGAACCGAACATATTGGATATATGGAAGTTGTCAAATGCCTCGAAAATCCTCTCTGGATTTACCTGCCCCGGTTTGGAGGCATCCATATCCGGGACCACCGCCGTCATCCCAAGCGCCGGGGCAAACAGGGCAAACAGCGGAAAGGTACACAGATCAATTTCCCCCGGTTCTATGCCGTACACCTGCTTCAACATCTCGATCTGGGCGTAGAAGTTTTCGTGCGTATATTCGGTACCCTTCGCCGGACCGGTGCTCCCGCTGGTGAAGAGGATCGCTGCGAGTGAGTTTGGATCAGGCACATAGGGGGTAAAATCGGGCATACTGGGGTTATGGAGCAGAAGCTCACCCAGACGCGCGGTGCGTGGCTGTAGCATGCTGGATGTGGTGATGCAGTATTGCAGACTCCCTTTACCCCAGCCCAGAATCTGCCGTGCCAGATTGGCCTTAAGATTGCCGATGAACACCTGTGGCTCCACTTGTTGCAGACACTGTTTCAGGTTTTTCACCCCCATCCCCGGATCAATCAGAATCGGGATGGCACCGAGTTTAAACAGCGCAAAGGTGAGGGTGAAGAAATCCAGACCGGGGGGAAGCATGAGAACGGTGCGCTGTCCGGCACGCACTCCGTAGCGCTGCAGGGCAACCGCTACCCTGGTGCTGTCTGCTTCGAGCCGGGCATAGGTGAGATGGGTGTAGCTTACGCGCCCAAAGTGGTCACGCCCGTGGGGGAACACCACTGCATGACTCAAGGGGTGGTGTGCGGCGCGCACGCTCAGAGTAGTGGCGATGTTACACCCACAGGATGAAGCTGAAATGGTTGCGACAGATTGCATAAAATCAGGTTTCGCGGATGAAGTTACAGATCAACGGGATGATTTCCTCTGCCACATCTTCGAGAATATAGTGTCCACCATGCGCCCAGGTGTGAAAACGCGCATGCGGGAACTTGACGCGCCATTGCTGCAGAAAATGCCGGTCAAAGACAAAGTCCCGTTCTCCCCAGCATACCAGGATGGGGAGATGCTCCAGGGCAGAAAGGTTATCTTCCACCTCGACTACACTCTGGTACGCCGGATCAGCGGAGGTAAGGGGTATATCCTGTACAAAGCGCAAGGTGGCAATGCGATTGCGCCATGAGTTATACGGCGCGGTGTAACAGTGGCGCAGGGCTTTAGGCATGGGGTTCTGCTTACACCCAACCCACGCTGCCGCAGCGCTGAAGGCGTTAAAACCGCGGATCAAAACGGTTCCTATGCGGCTTTCACGCCCGAGTTTGAGGGCGAAGGGGAGTTTTTTACTCCGGGGGAGCGGGAACGCTGCGGTGTTCATTGCTACAATCTTTTTTATCCTGTGTGGGTGCAGAGTAGCAAAGCGCATCCCGATCATACCGCCCCAGTCATGTACCACCAGAGTTATATTATCCTCAACCCCGATGGATTCAAGCAGGGTTTCAAGATCCGCCACGCGCTGATCCAGGGTGTATGTGTACTCACTGTCATCGGGTTTATCCGACAGCCCACACCCGATGTGATCGGGGACAACTACGCGGTGGGTATCACCCATGGCCAGGGCCAGGTTGCGATAGTAAAAGGACCAACTCGGGTTTCCGTGCAGCATCACCACCGGCTCACCGCTACCCGCATCCAGATAGTGGAGGTTTATGCCGTGCTTTATTTCTATATATTCTCCGCGTAGCGGTAACAGGCGTTTCACCACTCAACCCCCAACATCATACAGTTTAACCCGCTCCCGATTCCCAGAAAGGCCACCTTCTGCCCCGCACGGATATGTCCACGCTCCGCACCCATAGCCGCCGTAATGGGGAGGGACACCGTACCGATATTGCCCAGAAAGCTGTAAGTGGCAAAATCTTTCTCCAGCGGGATGCCGATACTGCGCAAAATGGTCTTCTGGTGCGCTTCTCCAACCTGGTGGCACACAACGCGCGCAATATCATCGGTATTCCAGTGCATGAGGCGGAGGAAATCGTCCCAGGTTTGTTTACCCAGCTGTACGCCGTTGTTTAACACCGAAACGGCGTCAGTATGCATAAACTGTTCGAACAGGTCTTCGTCCACCTCTTCAACCCCCCAGCGGCACAATTGGTGATGCTGGGGGGCGCTGCGGTTGACAGCGCCGAGGAGTTTATGCCCGTTCGTTTGGGGGAATGAACCATCCGATATAACCAGCGCTACGGCCCCGGAACCACCGGTAAGGGTGGCAACCGAGCGGGCGAAGTACGCCATATCCTCACGCGCGAGCAGACGCCGGATCACGGTTTCGTTGAGTTCGCGCGCACTTTCACACGAAACAACCATCCCCGCACGGATCTGCCCCAGTTCAATGCGGTTCGCAATATCTATGATGCCATTCAGTACACCAAGACACGCATTACTGATATCGTACACAAACGCATTGCCGCCAACTCCCAGCCCGTGCGCAACGCGGCATGCGGTTGCAGGTTCGTATAATTCGCGGCATACGCCTGTATAAACCAGAGCCCCGATATCTGCTGTTGAAATTCCACTCTGGTTCAGGGCTTTTTTACCCGCAGCTATTGCTCCCTGCGACAGCGGGGTGTGGGGGAGCCACCAGCGCCGTTCCCGAATCCCCGTAAGGGCCTGCAACTGCCCCTTTTGTATATGCAGTTTATTATACAGCGGCGCAAGGCGCTCCTCTATTTCGTCCGAAGTAACTACTACAGGGGGCAGTTCATAGCAGATACTGTCGAGATAAACATTATTATATTTCATAGATTTTGTTGATACGTAGAAAGGGGGTCAGACTGTCAGGTAGGCATTAACCAGGTTTCGCCCACCAGAGTTCAGCCATTTATTGCCGATGGAATACAAGCGTCGTGCGTCAATCTTCTGATAAAATTGTTTGTAGCACTTCGCTGCACGTTTTGTTTCCTCTGCAGTCCAGCGATATCCTGGGTTCAGGTGCAGCATATCCAGCAGGTGTCTATCTTCATGATCCTTCGGCATGCACATCGCATAGCTGATGGCCCAGTCCAGCATCGTGGGTGGATTCGACGGAGGATAGTTTACATGCAGTCCGCTCTGAAGTAACCCTACCTTTAGATTGTTCTGGTGCAGTACCGCTTTAGCGAGGACATACACAGCTTTTTGTTCCGGTGTTACCAGCATGGAATGGAGCCTTCGGGTTAGATTATAGACGCGGCGTATATTGGCAGAAAGGCGGATGCAGTGCAAGTAAATAGGCACCACATCCGCCGGTAGTCTCCAATCTGGAGTAGAAGGGGTAGCGTTTATGTACAGCCCCTATGCAGAAATCATCTCCTCGCCTACATATGATATCCTGGCTTTGTCGCGTTGTACGGTACGCTGATATTTCACCGCAGGTTTCCCGAATGCCATCACATACCCGATCACATGCTCATCCGGTATTCCCAGAGTCTGGCGCAGCGTCGGCGCAATGTCCCGGATCGCCCACAGTGCGAGGCCGTCCCACAGAGTACCCACGCCCGAAGAGGCGGCGTACAACTCAAAGTTCGCCAGCGCAATAATGCCATCTGTCTCAGGTGTAGGAAGTTTCGCCGGCGAGGAAGTAACCACCATGTGAGGCGCACCGCGGAACAGGGAGTCGATCCCTTTTTCATCCCAAAGACGCACAAAGTCAGCAAAAAAACTTCTCTTATCCGGCAGCTCTCCACGCTCTATCACCTGCCTTATCTCCTCCATACAGCGGTGCCGGAGCATATCCATGCTGCTACGCTCTTTGATGACATGGAAGTGCACCTGCTGTACATTAACCCCGGTAGGAGCATGACTCGCCACCTCAATTAGATGTTCTATGGTGCTCTGCGCCAGATCCTCCTGAGCAAACTGCCGCACACTGCGCCTGCCCTTGATCAGGGTTTCCATGGCGTTGATGGCAGGAAGGTGTCCGGGAATAGGCATGCAATCTTCCAGTGCACGCCCTCCAATGGAGAGCGCTCCATATGGGCAGATCGCCATGCAGTGCTGGCAGTCAAAGCACAATTCCTCTTTATCTGCCGGAATAAACGGCACCTTGTTTATCGCAGGATCAAGTTTTATTATATTGCGTGGGCAATCCGCCACACACAGACCGCATGCATCACACTTGTTATGATCGATAATAAAATTAAGCATATATTTACGTACTCCTTTCATTCCAAGTATTTGTATGGGAGTGAACGTTCAAAAATGATAGTTTAGCAACGTCGCAGTTGGTGAGTTTAGCGACGCCGTCTACAAAAACAAAAAAGAGGATATATCGCAATGGAAATTTTGGCGTATGCCATATGGGGTGCCCTTGGGGGCTGCCTGGTTATAAGTGTGCTGCTGTTTGTGTATGCACGCTTGCGCTCCAGAAAAGAAGATACATCCAGCATTGAAGTTGAAGAACCCCAGGCCACCCCTGCAGAGTTAAGCCCTGAACGCTGGGATGAGTTGGTAGCCATGTTCCACCTCCAAACGTGCACCTTTCCCGAGAACAGTGAGGAACGGATGGCGTGGGCACAGGAATATCTTGGAATTGAACCCGAGTGGCTAGCGGGACGGGATGTGCCTATGTACCCGTTCCTGAGCTTTAACAACGCGGTTGAAGATGCAGTCGACTTCATCAGTACTCTGAAAAACGCCAGCAGTGATGCACTCCTTTACGTAGTAAAACCGCGCGGCATCCTGTTGGCCGAGGAGATCATGGATGCGTGTGCAGTGTTGTGCTTTGCCGCCCCGGTATCATATAAAGGATGCAATACGTGGCGCTACTTCCCGATCAATGTGTACTGGGAGTGGGGCTATCCTCCCGAACGGGTACAGTGTTCTCAGATAATCTATATTGCTATGCAGGCGGGTCTCGAAATAAAAGGTGTCGAAGTGGAGCAGGGGGATATCTACGATCTGGTAGAAGGTAAAAATATCCCCGCAGCAATACTCGAAAATTCTGACTCCAGCTGGAACCCCCGTTCATTGGCAAGGGCAGGGGAGGATCTGGCCGGAGTGAAAAAGGGGATGCTTGCAGCACAGGAGCTGATAGAGCTCATCTCAGACCAGGGGTGGGAACAGAAAGAAGAGGATGAAACTTAGGTTTTACGGTGCTCCCGCTTCATATCCTCCACCATGTGCTCCAGTTCGCGCTCTATCTCAGCCGCATTACCGGTATTGAGTTCCAGCAGGCGTCTGAGGTGGGCCATACTGTCGGCATCTATTTCGGTGAAGTGAAATCCCACCGCATGATGAACATGGTCAAAGTGGCTTGGCTTCGCTTGAACCACAATCTGTATTTCGCTCGATAAGGGCAGGCGTATCAACCAGGTATCTGTGAGCACCTCTCCGCGGGGTATTTCATCCAGCTGGATGAGCACCCCTTTCATGGAGATATCGGTTACCACCCCGCGGTAGCGCTTATTGGCGTGGATTATCTCAATATCTTCCACAAAGTGAACCCGTTCATAGCGACGCTTTTCTTCCATCATATTCTCCCCCTGTTCATGGGTATTTAATTACTGCTTTTTCTAGATGAAGACACTAGATGAATTCAATATATACTATCATGCTGCTGAACCAAAAACACCTCTACACGAATATTTATCGCCGCAATATTTTTTTATTCCTCCGGGCACATTTTTTCTTGACCTGCGCCTAAATTGTCATTACTATCAGCGCCGCTCATGGGGTGTAGCCAAGCGGTAAGGCAACGGACTCTGACTCCGTCATTCGGGGGTTCGAATCCCTCCACCCCAGCCAGATAAAATACATATTGTGCGCTCTTCGTCTAGCCTGGTCCAGGACACCGCCCTTTCACGGCGGCGACAGGGGTTCGAATCCCCTAGGGCGTACCAATTCAAAAGCCCCACTGACGTATATCGGTGGGGTTTTTTTATATTAAACGACGAAAGGACAAAGATATGGTTCCCCAGTCAGTACAAGAAGCATGGACACAATTGCCGGAAGATAAAAAAGTTGCCTTTTGCCGCGCAATATCAGCAAAGCAGCCCCAGGTTTTTATGGCCTGGACTCAGGCCGCCGCATTGAGAAGTTTTCGCCCTAACTCCTTAAAGAATCGCAAGGCCGGATCCGGTGCGAGACTTGATGCCGCACTCTTTAAAGAGAGCAATGAGCAGCTCACCGCAGATGTTATGGTGGCGTATTTCACCACCATCGATACCGAAATCAACGAAGACTACCTCGCCATGCTCAAAGGTGC
>JAWOFA010000138.1:0-11184 GCA_046482505.1 Desulfuromonadaceae bacterium
CGCAAACTCGCCGAGCGCAGCCAGAACGCCGCCGCCGAGATCAGCGACCTCTCCGGCAGCAGCGTCCAGGTAGCCGAAGAAGCCGGCGACATGCTCACCAAGATGGTGCCCGACATCCAGCGCACCGCTGAACTCGTACAGGAGATAGCCGCCGCAAGCAAAGAACAGGACACCGGCGCCGACCAGGTCAACAAAGCGATCCAGCAACTCGACCAGGTGATCCAGCAGAACGCCAGCGCCTCCGAAGAGATGGCCTCCTCCTCCGAAGAGCTCAGCAGTCAGGCCGAGCAGCTGCAGGACACCATCAGCTTCTTCAAGGTATCCGATGCCCGGCAGGTAAAGCGGAGCAACAAACCCCTCGCCCCTGCCAACAAGCACAAGAACACCCCCAAGAGCAACCCCCAGGCGGATAAGAACCAAAAGAGTGCCTCCGGGATGAAACTCGATATGGGTGCAGGCAAAGATAAGATAGATGATGATTTTGAAGAGTATTAAAATAATAGCTAGATTTTTAACTTAACCAAAAAACGCCCCGTTCAAGGGGCGTTTTTTGGTTGAATGTGAGATAATTTAGAATGGTGGTTTTTAAAGAGTAGGCCCTGAAGCACACTCAGTGGCAGTGTTTAGAAAGGAAAATTCTAAATATGTGAGGGAAATTTCCCACAAGTACGCAGGATAACTCTGAACAGGTATCCTTTTATCCCGACACAAAATGGCATAAAAACAGATAAAGTTGACTAAAATAGTGTTTTATGGAATGGTACAAAAAAGATTTTTCATGTTTGAGTCTAAATGACCTCCGGTGTAACTGTTCAGAAAAACCACTATTATTTGGGTGTAACTTAAACTCCCGCTTAAATGAAGGTGAATTGAGAGCTTATGGTGAAAAAGCATTTCTGGATTGGAGTCGGTGCATCAGCCGGAGGTCTTGAAGCCCTGAAGGAACTAGTGCAGGGGTTCAATAATAAAGATGTTATTTACGTTATAGCTCAACACCTTGACCCAAATCATCCTACTATATTAAAAGACCTGCTCGAGCGCGTGTCGCAACTGCCGGTTAATCTTGTACAGAACGATACCAAACCACGCCGGGGTGAAATATACGTTATTTCTCCGGGGCATAACGCTATAATTAAAGAAGGATTTATTGTTCTTAAGCCCGCAGCTGCGGTAGGGCCTAAGCCATCAGTAAACGAATTTTTCACTTCAATGGCTTCTGAAGTCGGGGAAGACTCCATTGGGATAATACTTTCCGGAACCGGCAGCGACGGTGCTCAGGGTATAATAGCTATCAAGTCTGCCGGAGGCATTGCGTTTTCCCAGGATGAATTGAGCGCTAAATATTCCGGTATGCCCCGTTCTGCCATAGATACAGGTGTAATTGATTTTGTTCTGTCCCCATCTGAAATTGCTGAAGAACTGAACCATTTCATAAATTCCTCTTCCACTAATGCTACGCGCTTCAGCGGCCCCAAAATTCGCACCAATATTCAGAAAATATTCCAGCGGATTTATGACCAGACCAATTACGACTTCAGTGGTTATAAAATAAAAACTATTCAGAGAAGAATACAGCGCAGAATGGTGGTTAACAAGGTAGTCACACTTGACGACTACATTACCCTGCTCATGTCTTCATCCAGCGAAGTGGAAAGCCTTTTTAAAGAGCTGCTTATTTCGGTAACTGCATTCTTTCGTGACCCGGATCCGTTTGGATATTTATCCGACACTGTTAAAAAAATGCTCGAAACCAGAAAACCCGGAGAAACCATCCGGGTATGGGTGGCCGGTTGTGCCCGCGGTGAGGAGGCCTACAGTATTGCGATTCTGTTCCATGAAGCCATACGTAACCTGGGTAAAGAGGTCAAGTTCCAGATTTTCTCAACTGATATCGATGACAATGCGTTAGACAAAGCCAGACAGGGGACTTATACACGAGACCAGGTAAAGGGCGTATCCAAAGAACTGCTCGAGCGATACTTTACCCGCTGCGATGACCTTTATCTTGTAAAAAAAGGTCTGCGTGAAAACGTGGTTTTCGCGAAACAGAACCTGATCATGGATCCCCCCTTTTCACACCTTGATCTTATCAGCTGCCGCAATGTAATGATTTATTTCAATTTAGATACGCAGCGCACTGTTTTCCAGACCTTTCATTTTGCGTTAAAGCCAGGCGGATATTTATTCCTGGGGAAATCAGAGTCAGCCACTAATAATGGCTCAGAATTGTTTGAACCGGAAAACAGTAAGATGCAGCTTTTCCGACGAGGTGCTACAGATACGAGTTATTCACAGACAAATCGAGGGATTAAGAGGCAGGCGCAGGGGCAATATAACAGCGAAGTTCCAATTTCTGAGCTAAAGGGAGATAAAAGCTACACCCTTAAAGAGAAAATGGAGCAGACCTTGATTCACCAGCATGTACCTGCTGCCGTATGCATAAATCCTCAAGGGCAGATGCTGCATGTAAAAGGAGATCTTAACCGCTTCCTCAGCATACCAGAGGGTAAAATAGACAATAATATTTTAACCATGGCTAGAGACAGCCTTAAAATTGATATCAGATCCTTGATGCAGCGCTCAAAACGCGAAGGGAAGGCTTCAGCTCAGGCTCTATTTTACGAGCATGAACTGCATGATCACATTCTGTTTCTGACTATGAGTAAAATGGATGGTTATGAAACTGAAACATTTTTCGTGTTGGCCTTTTTCGACATTAAGGTAGATGAGGGCAGGCGCTCGGGCAATGTTTCCAATGAAAGTCTTGATAACCTTTGCAGTAAAAACCTTCAGCGTGAAGTTGAAATCTTCCGTGAGCGCCTGCAGAACTCTATACAGGATCTGGAGACAACCAATGAAGAGCTACAGTCCACCAATGAAGAATTGCAGTCGGCGAATGAGGAGTTGCAATCAGCGAATGAGGAACTTCAGACTGCGAATGAAGAGCTTCAATCTACCAATGAAGAACTTTCAACGGTAAATGAAGAACTTGAAGTAAAGACCTTTGAGCTTTCGCAGGTAAATAACGACCTGGAGAGTATGCTGCTTAGTATAAATGAGATTATAATCTTCATGGATACACGCTTGCGTATCAAGCGTTTTACCCACAAGGCCTCAAGGGAATTTAATTTAATGAGCAGTGACATCGGTCAGGTACTGACCAGTTACGATTTTGCGATTGAAATTTTAAACCTCCGGATTGAGCTCCTGAATGTAATCGAGAAAGAGGAAGAAAGAGTTATCCGACTGCGTAAAAATGGCATGAATTACGACTTACGCCTGGTTGCGTACAAATCAGATGACAGAGAAGTTGTGGGGGTTATTCTGTTTTTTGAAAAATTCCACGATGCCTCTCAGGATAGAGATCTGACCTACAGAAAAATGCTCAACATTATCGATGATAATAGCCGTTACCCGGTTATATGTGTGGCGCATGAAGGGGAGATCGTCTTTGCAGGTTCTTCCTTCCGCAGTGCGCTTGGATATGATGAACAAGACCTTTTAGCCATGAATATAAAGTCATTGCTTACCGAACAGCATGAAGCCATGAGCAGAGATTTGTTTACTGAAGGTTTAAGTGATCACGAAGGCTGGAGACCGATAACTCTGGTAAATTCAGAGGATAATCGGTTGCAGGCTAAATACCGTTTCAGCAAATGTCCCGATGGCACCCATTCAGAGTTCATCGTTTTCTTTGATATAGGTTAAGCGTATGGATAGATATTTTGAGCAGATCCTGGAGCAGGAGCGGAGTTCATACGCAGAGCAGTTATCCGCTATTACTGAATTGTTAGAGCGAACTCAAATGGAGTTGCTTGATCAGAAGCAACACAATTCAATTCTTGAATCTGAAATTAACTCTCTAAGTGAAGGCAATATATTTGGAGAGTACCGGGAATATTTCGATAATATTCCCGTAGGGGTTATTGTCCTTAACAGACATGGAATAATAGATGATCTCAACCTGGTGTCGGCGAAATTCTTCCAGATAAACAGAAAAAGCGGTGAACCCATCTCTTTTCGCAGCTTGTTGTCAACTACCGGATTTGGGGATTTCTCCAAGCTGTTTTCGTCATTCAAAATCAATAAAAATCAGCATACTGTTGATTTCCATCTGCTGCAGCTTAAAGACAGACGTCAATTCAGCCTGCATTTGAGTAAAACCCACTTCTACGGAAAAAGCAGGGCTCTTATGCTCGGGGTTATTATTCCTGTAGAGACTGCAAACTCTGCACACTCAGAATATCTCGCAAATCTGGCTGTTGACCAATTACGCGAAGGAATCGTCATTACAGACGAAGATGGTAAAATACTTCGGGTCAATAATGCTTTCAGCGAAATCACCGGCTATTCAAGAGATGAATCGATCGGGGAAAATCCCCGAATACTCAAGTCAGGTCGGCATGGAGAGGACTTCTATAAAGAGCTTTGGGAGCAGATCAGTCACCATGGATGGTGGCAAGGGGAAATCTGGAACAAACGCAAGAATGGCCATATCTATCCTCAATGGCTGCAGATAAGCAGGATTTTCGAACCAGCTACCCAAAAAGTCTACTATATAAGCACTATTTCGGATATCAGTGAGCGAAAAGAACATCAATCGGAATTGGATCGCCTGGCTCACTACGATACATTGACCGGATTGATGAACAGGCATTTTGTGAAAATAAGTCTGCAGAATCTTGTGTATCGGGCCGTTGAAGATAAAAGTTGCCTGATGGCAGTAATGTTTGTGGATCTCGATCACTTTAAACTGATAAATGATCAGTACGGGCATCACGAAGGAGATCTGGTTCTGCAGGAAGCTGCCAACAGGATCCTGGCGTCTGTACGGCAGACAGATGTGGTTGGGCGGGTAGGCGGGGATGAATTTGTGGTTATACTGACGCGCCTGGAGGATGCTGAAGATGCCGCTATGATAGCGGAGAAAATCATCCATAGCGTAAGTCAGCCATATAAGATAAATAAAAATTCACACCTTTTATCAGCATCGATAGGTGTGGCGTTCTATCCAGATGACGGCATAGAGATTAATGATCTGATGCGCAGGGCAGATGCTGCCATGTACCGATCCAAAAAGAAGGGCAGAGCTCAGGTTGTCTTTTTTACCATGCAGGATGAAAAGGAAATATTTTCTCACGATCAACTCAAAACGCTAATCCGTTCAGCTATTAAAACCCCCGAATTACATATCGATCCACACTACCAGCCCATATTAGATTGCCAAACGGGCGAACTTTCTTCGTTAGAGGCTCTTTTACGCATTCAGGATGAAACGGGGAACTGGTTTTCTCCCGCAGATGTTATAGAGGTGGCGGAAAATGAGAATCTGATTGTAGAACTCGGAGAAAAAATATTTGAGCGTATCTGCGCGTTTGTTTCAAATGCGGAAAAGAACGGTAGCCTGGTACCCGCAATTACTGTGAATCTATCGGTTCATCAACTGAACAAGGATGATCTTTTTGGGCGCTTTAATAAAATAGCGGGCAATTTCGAGCTTGAACTGAGTCGGTTTAATTTTGAGGTTACAGAAACCAGCGCAATGCAAAATATCAAAACCATATTGCATACTATCTACAAATTTAAAGAGGCTGGCTGCAAAGTACTGCTTGATGATTTCGGTACAGGATTTGCTTCCTTGTCTCAACTGCATATGCTCCCGGTGGATATTGTTAAGATTGATAGAACTTTCACCGCAATGATAGATAATTCTGATGAATCTCACAGAGACTTTATCCGGGCCATTGCTTCGATGGTTAAAATTCTCAAAATCGATATAATTATCGAAGGAGTAGAAACCCAAAGTCAACTTGAATGGCTGAAGGGGCAGAATGTCGATCTGGTTCAGGGCTATTATTTCAGTAAACCTGTAAAGGGTCGGACTCTGATTGAGGAGTACTGTTAATGGATGAGGAGCTGGATGGGTACGATAAGGTTGTGTACTTCATAGATAAGAATAATGTTATCTGTGAAATAGGCGAAGGCTGGGATGGGGCTGCGCGGACAGGAAATGCCCCTGATTCACTTAACCATGATCAGGTAATTGATAATCCTATCTCCTACTGTATGAGTGATGACAATACGCGCATGTACTATGATGCGATGTTTAAACTTTGTAGATTGCGCAACGAAACCCTGATGCGCGATTATCGCTGTGATTCCTCCACGCATCAGCGTTTTATGCGGGTAATACTGATACCATTAGAAGATGGAAGAATAAAAATGGTGCACAGTACCATCCGCGAAGAGCCATTTGACCACCCCATTACGCTAATAGATCATGGCAGGCAAAATCATAAAGGTTCAATCAGTAGATACGTGAAACGCTGTAGCATGTGCAATAAGTTAAGACTTCCAGGTGCAGACAACTGGACTGCCCCCGAAGAAGTCACTGTTGAACGTGAGCAGACGCTTAATGTAATTCATGCGATATGTGAAAACTGTAACTCCTTCGATTGGAGAGTTAAGCCCGAAACATGATGCTTTCAGTTAAGGTGTGGATCTGCTCCTTGACACGTTTCGGCGTAGAAAGGCATAGCCTTTGATGGCCCTGGAGGCTTTTCGGATGTTAAAATGTACAACAGGGATGTCAAGAACTCGAGAAAAGGGAGTGCTTCCTGCGCCAGCATCAAGAAAAGGCGCCGGTTGTAATGAATTGGCTGGTCTTATATACTACATTAGGTTGAGTTTGTTGTATTTTTCAAGGACTTTCGGACTGCCAGGTTATTGCTTGAATGGCGTGAATATCCTCAGGTCAGTTCTCTGTAGCAGAACAGCAGTGATACTTTCGACTCCTATATCGGCGGTGGGTAGCGCATAAAGGTGCAGCAGAAAAATCCCTTTCGCACCGGAGAACCAAACAAATGAATCCAAAAAGTGAACCAAATAGGAAGGCTGCCGGCCATCCACCCGCAGAGACAGGAACCGACATAGCACCGGAGCACTCTGTAACCGACATGGATCCTCAGCCGCATAGCGATAAGGGTGCGGACAGTTTCCCCATCGTGGGGATCGGGGCTTCCGCTGGCGGTCTGGAAGCGATTGAAGAATTTTTTGAGGCGATGCCGGTCAACAGCGGAATAGCGTTCATCGTCGTGCAACATCTGTCACCCGACTACAAGAGCCTTATGGTCGAGCTGCTCTCGCGCAAGACCGACATCCCCGTTCAACGTGCCGAAGAGGGTATGCAGGTCGAAGCGGATAACATCTATCTGATCCCTCCCAGAAAGACCCTGACGATCTTCCACCAACGACTATTGCTCGAGGATAAAAAACCGCGCGAAAGCAACAGCCTGCCGGTGGATATTTTTCTGCGTTCGCTCGCCGATGATCATGGTGAGCACGCTGTCGCCGTGATTCTCTCAGGAACCGGCAGTGATGGAACACGTGGTGTGCGCGCGGTAAAAGAGAGCGGCGGCCTGATTATGGTTCAGGACGAAGAGAGCGCCAAATTTGACGGGATGCCTCGTGCAGCTGCAATGACCGGTCTGGCTGACTTCATCCTGACACCAAAGGAGATGCCGTCGCAGTTGCTCGCCTGTTTGCGTCATCCGTATACGGGGCGTCAGGAACGCCAGCGAGAAGCTCTCGGTGAAGAAACGGGTATGACACGGCTTTTTTCGCTTCTGCGCTCCAAGACCAAAGTCGACTTCACTTACTATAAGCCGAGTACCATCACACGGCGCGTGGAGCGCCGTATCGCCGTAACACAGTCGGATGACCTCGATGACTATGTGCGCTATGCCGGACAGACACCGGCCGAGATATCCGCGCTCTACCGTGAGCTTCTTATCGGCGTAACCAATTTCTTTCGCGACCCCGAAGTCTGGAACATATTACGAGAACAGGTCCTGCCCAGGCTGTTCACAGAAAGCAGCAAAACGGAGATGCGCTTCTGGGTTGCGGGATGTTCAACCGGAGAGGAGGCCTATACCCTGGCGATTATCTGCCGTGAGGTTCTTGAGGCTACCGGACTGGCGCGCGATATCAAGATATTTGCCACCGACGTCGACCGTGACGCCCTCAACAGGGCCGGCATCGGCTTGTATCCTGAGAGCATTACCGCCGACCTGACACCGACTCTGCTCACAAAATATTTCCATCGCCGCGGTGACCACTATCAGGTTACCCGGAGTCTGCGCGAGATGGTGGTTTTCGCCCAGCACAATCTCGTCAAAGATCCCCCTTTCCCGCGCATCGATTTGGTCAGCTGCCGCAACCTGCTGATCTATCTGCAGAGCAACCTTCAGCGCCGCGCCCTTGAAATGTTCGCATTCTCCCTGCGCTCCGGAGGGATACTGCTGCAGGGAAGCAGCGAGACCGTCGGAGATATGGACGCATACTTCGAGGCGATCGATCGCAGACTGTGTATCTTTAAATCCCTTGGCAAGGCCCAGGTTCGCTCTGCTCCAGATGACTTGCTTATGCAGCCGCGGGAGCGGACACCGCAGCCGGCGACAGCCAGCTTCGGAGGTGAAAGACGCTCACCCTCGCGCGCCCATGATCGGATGCTCGAGCGCCTCCTCCATTCACTGTCCGAGTCGTATGTCCCCCTTGCGGTCATCGTTGATGAAAACCTTGAAATGCTCCATATGCTTGGGGATCCCGACGGTGTTTTCAGGGTTCCCGCCGGGCGTGTCGTTTATGACATCTCGAAAATGGTTGACCGCGAGCTCTCGATTCCGCTGGCTTCGGGGATCCAGAAGGTGCTGAACTCGGGCGAGGAGTTGATCTATTCCAATGTCAGATTGACCGAAGGCGAAACCACCCGCAAGATGCGCCTGCGCATGCGACCCCTGCCGGGACGCAAAAATGACGAGACCATGGTGGTCGTGTTCTTTGAGGATGTTGAAGAAAAGCATATTGATAACGCAGAAACATCTGAGGAATACGATCTGGATGCCGAGACAGCCCAGCGCCTGCAGGATTTGGAACAGGATCTGCAGTTCACCCGCGAAAACCTTCAGGCGACCATCGAAGAACTCGAAACCTCCAACGAAGAACTTCAGGCTACCAACGAGGAACTGCTTTCAAGCAATGAAGAGCTCCAGAGCACTAACGAAGAACTTCAGAGCACCAATGAGGAACTCTATACCGTCAATGCTGAGCACCAGAGCAAGATTATCGAACTCACCGAAGCGCGCAACGATGTTGAAAATCTCCTTTCAAGCTCGCGTATCGGCACATTGATCCTCGACGAGGACATGCAGATTCGCCACTACTCGCCCCAAACCGCCGAGGTGTTCAATCTGGTTGAAAGCGATGTTGGTCGCCCATTGCAGCACTTATCCCATTGTTTGAAGGATTTTGACGCGTTGGCGATGGCCAGGGAGTCACAGCTGCAGGATCAGACGCTCGAGCATGAGGCCCAGGACGAAGAGGGCCACTGGTATCTGGTGCGGGTTATGCCCTATCGCGTGGGCAATAAGATGATAACGGGTGTGGTTATCACCCTGATTGAAATCACCAGACAAAAGCATGCGCTGGAAGCTCTTCAGAGGAAAGAGCATGACCTGAGAGAGTCACAGCGTATCGCCCATGTCGGTAGCTGGCGTATGGATGTAGCAACCAATGAGGTTGTGTGGACGGAAGAACTCTATAACATGTTTGGATTTGATCCGTCCCTTCCTGTCCCACCCTATACCGAGCACATGAAACTCTTTACCCCCGAAAGCTGGGAGAGGCTCTCCACCGCCCTGGCCCATACCAGAGAGAGTGGGGAACCCTACACCCTCGAGCTGGAAACCATAAGAACAGACGGAACCAACGGGTGGATGTGGGTTCAGGGTGAGGCTGAGGTAGATGCGGCAGGAAATACCCTCGAACTCTGGGGCGCGGCCCAGGATATCACCGAGCGCAAGCGCACTGAGGAGAGGCTGCTGAAGCTGAAGAGTGCGGTTGAGCAAAGTGTCTCCACCATTGTTATCACCGATGTGGAGGGGAACATTGAGTATGCCAATCCGCAATTTGAAATTACGACCGGATACACCGTTGAAGAGGCTCTGGGGCAGAATCCCCGTATCCTGAAGTCCGATAACATTAAACCCGAAGAGTATAAAGAACTCTGGGATACGATTCTGGCCGGAAAAGAGTGGCGCGGTGAATTTCACAACAAACGCAAAGACGGATCCACTTACTGGGAATACGCCACCATCTCACCCATTCGGGACTCGAGAGGGAAATTGACGCACTTTCTCGCCGTAAAAGAGGACATCACCGAACTCCTTGCCTCCAGGACGGAACTCAAGCGCATTAAAGCCCAGCACCACCGTCAGCGTGAGCTTTTGGATGCGGCTGAGCAGATAGCGCACACGGGCAGCTGGTCATGGGACCCGGATACCGACAGCATGAGCTGGTCAATCAACCTCTATCAGCTCCTGCAACGCGATCCGGAACGGGGTACCCCTGACTTTTCAGAATTCATCGCCTGTTTTGCACCCGAATCGATGGAGCAACTCCAACAAGCCGTGCAGGATGCCACAGTGAACGGTAAATCTCACGAGCTCAGGCTCAGTGCCATGCGCAGCGATGGCACCACCTTCGCATGTGTTGCCAGTGTCAAGACGGATGCAGACGAAAGCGGGAAGATCACACAACTGTACGGTTCACTGCAGGAGATCCAGTTATGAGCGCAGCCAAGTCGAACTTGACCGAAAATCTACGTAAGCGGGCCGAGGATCTGCTGGCCCAGGCGACTGAAGATATACTCCCCGAAGATATCGCGGACATCAATCAGCTGCACCACGAGCTTGCAGTACATCAGGCGGAACTCGAGCTGCAGAATGAGGAATTGCAGAAAACGCAAGTGTCACTCCGCAAGTTTCGCGATCGCTATATCGATCTTTTCGAAAATGCCCCGGTTGGATATGTTCTCCTGGACTCTTCAGGGATTATCCGGCGTACAAACTCTACCTGGAACGCTATGCTGGGGCAGCCCGACGCCGATTTTTGCGGAACCCCCTTTGTCGAAACTCTGCTGGAAGACGATGCCCGGGGCTTCCTGTCGCGCTTTCGTTCCTTATTTCACAACCCGGCAGAAAAGCAAATGGAACTGCGTATCAAGCGTAATGACTCCGAACCTTTCAATGCGCAGATTACCGCAAAACGCACTTACGATGAGCATGCCGAAAGCGATACAGATGAATTAATGGTCATTGTGAATGACGTCACCGAGCACAGGCAGGC
>JAWOFA010000152.1:0-3232 GCA_046482505.1 Desulfuromonadaceae bacterium
ATATTTGCAAAACTTTTAAAGAGAACTGCAGTTACAACATACTAAACCACAGCAAAAGCTGAAGAAGGAACCCTATTTCATGGACCCCATGCTGTTTGACAAAGACCAGGACTATAGCCGCGAAGCAGAAATTCTCAAAGTACTGGGACATCCTATACGACTTAAGATCATTGCCGGGTTGACCTCGCAGAGTTGCAATGTAAAGAAAATCTGGGAATGCCTCGGTTTGCCGCAGGCTACGGTTTCCCAACATCTGGCTCTGCTGAAGAACAAGGGGATTATTGAAGGACGGCGTGACGGGGTAGAAGTTTACTATCAGGTTGTTTCAGATCGGGCGCGCCAGATTGTCAACTGCCTTTTCGATATGTCAGGGTGTAAACCCGAGTAACGGACGGGGCAAAAAGCGCAACTGCCCACCGCAGGGATGGCGTTCGATATCCACCTCCACGCCGTAGGCGGTTTCGATGTGATCGACACTCAACACCTCTTCCGGGGCACCAAAGCCGAGTTGCCGGCCGTAGGGATCCAGGAGAAGGATTTTTTGCGATATCTCTGCGGCACTGTTCATATCGTGGGAAACCTGCACAATGGTTTTTCCCTGCGCGCTCAGATCCCGGAGCAACACACAGATACTCCGCTTGTGCCCCATATCCAACTGGCTGGTAGCTTCATCCAGCATCATCACCGGCGCCTCCTGCGCCAGCGCACGTGCAAGCATTACGCGCTGCAATTCGCCCCCACTCAGTTCCGCCGAACAGCGCCGGGCCAGATGACTGCTGTCGGTATCGGCGAGAGCCTTATCCACTACAGCCCAATCCCTACGTGAGGGTCCCGCGAGTGCGCGCTGGTAGATATAGCGCCCCATGGCAACCATCTCCCGCACCTGGAACCCGAACGGTTGCTGCATCTGCTGCGGCACCACTGCAACCCTGGTTGCCATGTCGCGTCGCGGAAGTAGATGCGCTTCAGCCCCGCTCCAGCACACCTGCCCCGCCTCAGGTTTTAAGCGCCCGCGCAACAGGCGCAACAGGGTGGATTTTCCCGAACCGTTGGGCCCCATGATGGATACAATCGTACCGGCCTCGACATCGAAGTTAATGCGCTGCAGAACACTTTTATTGTGGTAGGAAAAATCCAAATTGCGAACTTGAATCATCAGTGCCCCCGCAAACGCAGGAGATAGAGAAAAAACGGCGCCCCCACCAGAGCGGTTATCACCCCGACCGGGACCTCCGCCGGAGCCAGGAGCGTCCGTGCGAGCACATCTGCCGCAACCAGGAACCCGGCTCCCGCTATTGCTGCCGCCGGGATGAGACGGGCATGGCCGGCCCCCCACAACAGACGTGCAGCGTGCGGCACCACCAGACCCACGAAACCCACCAGACCCGCAAGTGCCACCGCAATGGCCACCAACAGCCCTGCCCCGGCAAGAAGAAACATACGCTCGCGCCCGATATCCACCCCTAAGTCTGCCGCCACGTCTTCTCCCTGAGTAAACACATCCAGGAGACTCGCCCTCGCCCACAACAGCAGCACTACGCCTGCACATGCAACAGCAGCATACGGAAGCCAACCGGCCTCGGTGCGGGACAGGTTGCCCGCGAGCCAGAACAGGGCGCTGCGCATAGGGTCAGAGGGGGAATAGAGCAACAGAAACATCAGTATCGCGGTACACAAACTCCCCACCATCACGCCGGCGAGGATCAGGGTATGGGTCGCGGCTTGGTGCGCGCGCGCCACCAGGTATACCAGCAGCAGCGAAAGGAGGGCGCCGCTGAATGCGAGCACCGGGACAGCATAACTCTGGATCGAAAAAAAGGTAAGCGCAAGTACTGCGCCCAGCGCGGCCCCCCCGGAAACCCCGAGCAGATAGGGATCGGCGAGAGGATTGCGCAGTACCGCCTGAAATACCGTACCGGAGACCGCAAGAGACATTCCCACCAGGGCCGCGAGCGCTACGCGCGGAAGACGCAGTTGCCATACCACGGTGGATTGAAGCCCTGCATCCTGCGGATGGAGGAGAATATCGAACAGCTCGGACCCAGACAATGGCACGCTGCCATATTTAAGCCCTGCCATCACTGCGGCAGCAAAAAAGAGCAGGCACAGCGGCAGCCACAGATATGTACGTCTAACCTCTCCCTGCATCAGCCTGCTTTTCTATATTGGATTTTGCGTTCCGGATAGCTTCGCGCAGGGCATTGAGCCCTTTGAGAACACGGGGGCCGGGGCGTTGCAGCCAATCTGCATGGATGGGCACCACCATACCGTGTTGCACCGCACGCAAGCGGGGAAAACGCAGAAAGAAGTCCTCCGGCGCCGATGTTCCCGGATGGGGTGAGACTATAATGATGTCCGGATCCTGCGCCAGAACCGTTTCCATATTCCACATGGGGTAGCGGCTGTTTTTCTGCGCTACATTAACCCCACCGGCACTTGCGAGTAACTCGCCGGGGAGGGTGTCAGTCCCCGCGATCACCAGAGGCTCCACCATAATGCTGATCATCACCCGCGGCGCAGTACTGGACTGTTCCTGCTCCACCTCAGCACGCAACTGCGACACCCTGCGCTCCAACTGATGCGCAAGAGTTTCTCCCGCTTCGGCATGACCCAGCAAGAGGCCAAGATTGCGCAGCATCGCAATCGTTGCAGAGATGGACCGTGGATACACGGTGTATACCGGAATATTTAACTTCAGCAGGGTGTCCAGCAGCGCCGGGGTTGCCATATCTGCAGCAATTATCACCAGATCCGGTTCGAGCAGGGCTATCGCCTCGATACTGGGGCTGTTGTACGCCCCCACACTCGATTTGCTCTGAGCCTCGGAAGGATAGGTGCAGAAATCGGTCACCCCCACCAGTTGCGCTTGCGCTCCAAGGGCATAGATGGTCTCGGTCACACTCGGCACCAGCGATACTACGCGCTGCGGCAATTCATCGACTTCAACCACACGCTCCAGCGCATCGGTATAGGTTGCACATACTCCGAGGGTAATAATCCCCGGCACCCAGACAAAAATGGCGCAGGCAAGTAAAACGATTGTGCTCAGGTACCGAGTTATGTACATCATTTAAATCCTAAAAGGTGAATTTTGCGCCCGCGTAAAAGGATTGACCCGCGGTAGCATAGCTCCACGCCTCTTCGTAGTGCTCATCCAGCAGGTTGTCCACGCGAGCGTAGATGCGCAGGGAATCGGTGAGATCGTAGTTTGCGGCTATATTGACGAGGAAAT
>JAWOFA010000154.1:0-7847 GCA_046482505.1 Desulfuromonadaceae bacterium
TCTGTACCGTTCCGAACTGAACTGGAGCGCATTGAAATCGGCACTCCCGAAACACATGTATATGCGAACAAGACAGGCGCACTCTATCCTTCTGAACCCGATGCAATCCGCTCCCTGCTCGCGGAGCAGATAGCTAACCCCGTGGAGTTTGTGCGCCAGATCGAGCAGATGTATGCTGACGGCATCACCACCTTTGTCGAGATTGGTCCGGGAGCGCGCCTCTCCGGAATGGTCAAAAAGATTTTGCCACAAGATGCGCATATCGTAACCCTCGATGCCTCCAACGGCAAGCGCAGCGGCATGAGTGACGTGGCACGCAGTCTTGCACAACTTGCTGCTCTGGGCCTTTCCCTGGATTTAACACGCTGGGATGAAGACTATGCGCACACCCACCTGAACAAGCCGCATCAGGAGGATAAAAAACCGCGCATGAGCATCAAAATATGCGGCGCCAACTACGTCAAAGAACGCGATCCCATCCCCCCCAGCACCCGGACCCTGGTGGATGCGACTGAAGTTGAAAGCAAAGCAGCTCCCGCCCAACCTGCACCTAACGAATATCCGCACTTGAAGCACAACTCTCCTGATGCTGAGACTACGTCTGGAAGTACACCAGCATCCCTGCAGACGCTGCGCTCGCAGATGAGTATCCTACAGAAGATGCAGGAGGATACCGCACGCCTGCATGAACAGTTCCTTGCCGGACAGAATCAGGCGCTGCAGAACATGCAAAATCTCATGGGGCAGCAGCACGTGCCTTCGCAGACTCCTGGATATGCGCAGTCTCCGCCGGACACAGCCTCACAGCCCTCTTATGCAGCAACAGTAGCGCGACAGAACGTAGAACCGCTTACACAGCGCGCACAAAGCCCACATTCTGGCACTGGCCCGGATATAGCTACAGAACTGCTCGGCATCGTGGCAGAAAAAACCGGCTACCCTGCAGAGATGCTCGAACTGGATATGAGCCTGGATGCCGATCTGGGAATCGACTCCATCAAGCGGGTGGAGATCCTCTCTGCAGTCCAGGAGCAGCTTCCACACCTGCCCAGTGTAGAACCGCAGCAGCTCTCAACACTGCAGACTTTGCGCCAGATTGTGGAAACTCTGGAAGCGGAGCTATCCCCGCCTGCAGCGGCGTCCCAGAGTAAACCCTCCCGGAGCACGGACACAGCTACAACGGAAAGCTCCACACCTCGACGCCCAGGCATTAAACGTCAGATAATCCGTCCGGGAGCGGTGGAACAGCCTCGAACTACGCTGAATATTATAGATCCGATCTGGATCGTGGATGATGCCTCTTCCTTAAGTGAGGGAATTGCCCGGAGCCTCGAAAACAATGGGTACAAAACTAAAGTTATCAGTCCTACCACCTCCAAGGCACCCCAGCGTTTAGGCGGGCTCTTGATTCCGGCACCGGCCACGGGCACCGACAGTAACTTTCTGCGCGATGCCTTCATCCTGCTGCAGCGCTGTGCTCCGGCACTGCATGCTGCTGCAACAGACGCCGATGCAATATTTTTCACCCTCTCCCGTCTGGATGGGAGCTTCGCTTTTATGCCGGGCTCCCCCCTGCAGGATCCAATCTCCGGAGGCTTGGCCGGATTGAGCAAGACTGCGCACCGCGAATGGTCTGACATCACCTGCCGTGCGCTCGATCTCGACCCCCTCATGCCCCTTGATGAGCAGGTAGAGAAGGTGGTTTACGAACTCAACCACGTCGGCCCCATTGAAGTGGGAATAAGCAGTGCTGGAACTACTATTCCCATGCTTGAAGATGCACATCTACCTTATGAAACTGCAGATCTAAATCTCAGCAGCAGCGATGTGGTGATTATCAGTGGTGGAGGACGCGGGGTAACCGCCGAAGTTGCCATGCACCTGGCACAGGCAGCGCAACCCACGCTGCTATTGCTTGGACGCAGTCCGCTTCCGGAAACAGAAGAACCCTGGCTGCAGGATGCGACTAATGAAGTTGAAATAAAACAGGCCCTGCTTAAGCACGCCACTACCAAGCTGAGCCCCAAGGATATCAGTGCGCAATGCAGCTCCATCATGAATCAGCGAGAACTACACAGAAACATTGTACGCCTCGAAGAAGCCGGAACACGGGTGATCTATCAGGCCCTGGATATCCGCGATGCTGAAGCCGTAAGCACGGTAGTGGCCCAGGCACGCAAGTATGGTCCGATTCGTGGCATTATCCATGGCGCCGGGGTGCTGGCTGATAAGAGCATTGAAGACAAAACTGCGCAGCAGTTTGATCTGGTATATTCCACTAAAGTTGAAGGTCTACAGGCACTGCTACAGACAACCCTGGATGACAGCCTCGACTTCATCGCCCTGTTCTCCTCCTCCACCGGACGCTTCGGGCGCAGTGGGCAGATTGATTACGCCGTGGCCAACGAAGTGCTGAACAAGACCGCTCAGGCTCTGGCACGTCAACATGAGAAGTGCCGTGTCCTCTCCCTTAACTGGGGTCCATGGGACGGTGGAATGGTCAATGCCGGATTGAAGAAACTCTTTGCCAGCGAAGGGATTGAGGTTATCGATCTCGAGGCGGGATCACGCTATCTGTTACAGGAGCTTGCCACCCCTGGCCCAGAGGTAGAACTGGTAATTCTCGGTGCAGATGCTCCAGCGAAACAATCACAAGAGTCTCCGGTCGACCGGTTGCCCGAAAGTGTAATGCAGATACCGGCGAGTTGCACACACATCCCCGCATTAAGAGACCATGTACTCAACGGCCGTGCCGTAGTTCCCATGGCCCTAAGCGCCGAATGGCTTGCCCTTGGTGCTATGCATAACTTTCCCGGGTTGACCTTCTCAGGCTTCGATAACCTGCGAATCTGCCGCGGGATAATCCTGGAGCAGGATGCCGAGCATCAGCTTGAATTGCGTTGTGGTCAGATGCAACCAGATGAAGCAGAATCCGGAACCTACAGTGTTCCCATGCAGATTTGTGACACTGCATCCGGTCAGGTACACAGTAGGGCCGAGGTGATTCTGACCGACATTCTCCCCGGGGAGTCCCTCTCTGCAATGTCTTTGAATGTTTCTCCAGAGATGCAGGAGGACAAACACTCCATTTACGCTGATACACGGTTATTCCACGGCCCTGCATTTCAGGGGCTGGAGCAGGTTATAGGGCTGGATGAGACAGGGATTAGAGCTCTGGCACACAATGCAGCCACCCCTGCAGACTGGATGACTTCCCCACTGCGACATACATGGCTGGGTGCCCCGCTGCTCTTGGACTGCAGTTTTCAGCTTATGATTCTGTGGTGTAATGCAACGCAGAAAAAAGGTTCATTGCCCAGCTACATCCAGCACTATCGTCAGTATATCTACAGCGTTCCCGCAGACTCTGTAGAGATCCGCTGCCGTATCAACAAATGCACCGGATCAATTGTTGAGGCGGATATCGACTTTATTCAACCGGCGACCAACCAGGTGCTCGCACGTATTGAAGGATACGAATGCACCATGACCGAGAACCTTGACACCGCTTTCGCGCGCAACTCTTTAGAGTAACACGAGGCTTGTATGGATATTCAGCTTGAGTGCCTGCCCTGTTTTGTTAAACAGACCTTGAGTGTCCTCAATATGGTTAATGCGGATAATTCCACACGCGAACATATAATGCGGGATGTTCTAGCTAAATTAAGCACCATCAACTTCAACCAGTCACCGCCGGAGCAGGCACAGAAGATTCACGCCCTGATTCGTGACTTGTGTGCCAATGCCGATCCGTACGCGGCGCAGAAACAAGCGGATATGGAATTGGCTCTGGAGTTATATGATCTGGTTGAACCGGAAGTGATTAACGCCTTAAATCCGTTCTATGCTGCCCTCCAGATGTCCATTGCCGGCAACAATCTTGATCACGGTGTGTATCACGACTTGAGTTATGCTGAAGCGCGAGCGTTTCTTGAACAGGGACTGCATACTGAAATAATGGGCGACCTGGAGCAGTTTCGCACACGGATTGAACGTGCAGAAACCATTTTGTTTCTCGGGGATAACGCGGGCGAGATTGTATTTGACCGTTTCTTGCTGCGCCAGATGCAACAGCAAGATGTTACCTATGCCGTACGCGGCAGTGCTATCATAAACGATGCGCTCCTTCCCGATGCCCAGCAGGCCGGTATTGACACACTGGTCAGCACCCTCATATCTAACGGCGACAATTCTCCCGGAACGGTGCTGCATCGCTGCTCTTCTGAATTCAGACGTATATTTGATGCAGCAGACCTTATCATTGCCAAGGGGCAGGGAAATTATGAAACCCTGAGCGAACATCCTGGGAATATCTTCTTTTTACTCAAGGCCAAATGTCCGGTGGTTGCCAGGCATATCGGGTGTAACTTGGGAAGCGCTCTTCTCCATCGACGCAATTAGATCTGTATATCAATATTCTTATGGCGTATTAAAGCCTTAACTGTAAACGAAATATGAGGAGTGTCATGTCCAGCACCTACGGTACCTTGTTCAAAATATCTACCTTCGGCGAATCTCACTGTCCCGGTGTTGGTGCAGTGATTGATGGAGTTCCGCCCCGTTTGCAGATTTCTCCGGTGCAGATTCAGGCGCAGCTTGACCGGCGGCGTCCAGGGCAGAGCAAGCTGGGAACCCAGCGCAACGAATCCGATCAGATACAGATTCTTTCCGGGTTGGAAAACGATATTTCCCTCGGAACCCCTATTGCTCTGCTAGTAGCAAACAAGGATCAGCGTCCGGGGGATTACACTGAAATGCGCGATATTCCACGCCCTTCCCACGCAGATTTCACCTATACTATGAAATACGGCATTAACGCTTCCAGTGGAGGCGGGCGTGCAAGTGCGCGTGAAACCATCGCCCGGGTTGCAGGCGGGGCTATAGCGGAAATCTTTTTACACGCAAAATACAATGTGGAAATTGTCGCCTGGGTAAGTTCAGTGGGTCAGATTGATGCACCGACAGTGGATATGCACAGCATTACGCGTCCCCAGGTAGACGCCCATGAAGTACGCTGCCCGGATCCCGTGAGTGCTGCGCGTATGGAGGAGCAGATTCAACAGGTTAAGCAGGAGAAGGATTCAATAGGTGGTATCATTACCTGCGTATGTCGTAACCTTCCCCCTGGATGGGGGGAACCAGCGTTTAATCGCCTTGAGGCGGAGTTGGCGAAGGCGATGCTCTCCATCCCTGCGTCCAAGGGGTTTGAGATCGGCTCCGGCTTTGCCGGAACACGCCAACGTGGTTCGGTACACAACGATCCTTTTGTACAAAAAAATGACCGCCTCGGAACCGTTACCAACAACAGCGGCGGGGTACAAGGGGGTATTTCCAATGGCGAATCGGTCTACTTCCGTGTAGGATTCAAACCCACCGCCACCATCGGCCACGAACAGCACAGTGCCAGCTACGCCGGTGAAAAAGTCACCCTTGCAGCCAAAGGGCGTCACGATCCCTGCGTTGTTCCCCGTGCTGTCCCAGTAGTGGAAGGGATGGCGGCCCTGGTTCTGGCAGATATGGCCCTGATGCAGCAGGCACGCCAGGGTTAAGCTGACCGCTGGCATTTCGAACGATTCATAGCAAGTATACGCATACAAAAAAGCTGCAGCAGGTTTAAAAACCGCTGCAGCTTTTTTGTATGGTTTCTGTAACAAACTCTAAGCTTAAACTCAGTCCAGCTTATCTTCTATGCGAATCAAGAGGCATTCCTCTTTGATGATGGGGAGTGCTTCAATTTTTTCTAGGGCCTGACGCACATTTTTTTCTCGTGCTTCATGGGTCATCATCACAATGGGAAGAATCCCCTCGACATCGCTCTCAAACATCTCGTCGGGTTGGATCATGGAGTTGATGCTGATACCAAAATCGCCAAGAATGGTAGATATTTTGGCCAATACGCCCGGTGAATCCTCCACGATAAAACGCAGATAGTAGCGACCAACCAGGTCATCCATAGCTTTCACCGGCAGGCGGGTTATCGCTGCAGGTGTATACCCCAATGATGGAGTGAACGTCCTGGATCCAGAGCTTATGGAGCGCGCTATGCTCATTACATCGCCCATTACCGCACTTGCTGTTGCTTCCATGCCAGCTCCGCTTCCATGTTGCATCACCGGTCCTACAAAATCACCGTTGAGACGGATCGCATTGAATACACCGGTCACGTCTGCCATGGGGTAGTTATTGGGTACCATCGTCGGGTGCACCCGGGCCTCTATAGAGCCGTTGTCGAGTTTACCAATGGCAAGCAGCTTTACCTGATAACCAAGCTGACTCGCGAATTCGATATCCAGGGCAGAGATGCGCGTGATGCCCTCGGTGTAAATTTTGTCAAAGTCAATCCATGTGCCAAAGCACATGCTCACAAGGATTGATAGTTTATGTGCAGTATCGATCCCCTCAATATCAAATTTAGGGTCAGCTTCTGCATATCCGAGTCTCTGTGCATCGCCGAGTACAGAAGAAAAATCTTCTTCATTATCGGTCATTCGGGTAAGGATATAGTTACAGGTACCATTCAGAATCCCGTAAACACCGCTAAACCGGTTGGCGCACATATTATCCCGAATTGATGCAAGGATGGGGATGCCTCCGGCGACTGAAGCTTCAAACATCAGGGTTACGCCATTATCATCTGCCGCACGCAGGAGCTCCTCGCCGTGGAGCGCGAGCAGAGCTTTATTGGCCGTAACGACATGCTTACCGTTATTAAGCGCCTGGAGTACAAACGTGCGCGCTGGTTCATACCCACCGATAAGTTCGATTACCACCTCGATAGCGGGATCATTGAGCAATTCCTGAGCATCATCACTCAAAACTCCGGGTTCCAGCGCTACGCCGCGATCTGTGGTGATATCCCGATCTACCACACGCGCCAGTTGAATCGAGCGACCCAGACGTTGCTCAATTACATCAGCGTTATTCTGGATAACCTTGATTACACCCGTACCGATGGTTCCGAACCCGAGTAGACCTGCTTTGATTGGTTCCATATGCTCCTCTATATATAACTCTTTACGAAAATTTTTTATTTTTCATTTCTGTGCGCCGCTACCTGATGTGCAACCTTATCCAGAACACCGTTGAGAAATGCAGAGGTGTCCTTGGTACCGTAGCGCTTGGCAATCTCTACAGCCTCATTAATCGCCACCCGATCGGGAACAGACTCCATGTACATGAGTTCAAAACACGCAAGACGCATCAGGGACAGATCGAGTCGTGCCATACGATCGAGACTCCAGTTTTTAGACGTCTTACGCAGAACGACATCAATATCTTCAAGATGATCGTACACCCCCTTCACAATATGCTCGGCAAATTCCTTTACCTCAGGGGATAATGTGCTGTCATCCATCTCTTCAGGCTCACCCAGAACGTCATCGCTAAAGCGAAAGTTCTGCCAGAAATCCGCAAGGATATCCTCCAGGGGGCGCTCCTGATCGTAGAGACTGTAGAGAATTTTCAGCGCATACTCGCGCCCGTTTCTTCGATTACCCAGTGACATAATTTTAAATATTTCTGAAGAGGTTTACCATTTCCATCGCCGTAACCGCGGCTTCAAAACCTTTGTTGCCCGCTTTGGTACCGGCTCGTTCAACTGCCTGCTCTATGGTATCGGTGGTAAGAACCCCGAATGCCACCGGGACTCCGGTATCAAGACTGACAGATGCTATCCCTTTGGATACCTCGGCACTGACATAGTCAAAATGTGGTGTTGCACCGCGAATAACTGCACCCAGGCAGATGACGGCGTCATATTTTCCACTTTGCGCTACTTTTTTCGTTGCCAAAGGAAGCTCAAAGGCTCCAGGAACGCGAATCACATCGATATTATCATCCTGCGCTCC
>JAWOFA010000035.1:0-38246 GCA_046482505.1 Desulfuromonadaceae bacterium
AGAAAATCCTTGACCCCTTTGGGTATCAAAGCTTCGGTAGGTAGATTCTGGACATTCATTTAAGCGTATCCGTACTTAGAGGGTGAAGTTCATCTGCCATGGGCGGCAAAGTTACCTGCCGGGCAGAGATGATGCGTGGATCCTGGCGTAGCTGCTCCATCACTGTGTCGGGTATGGATTGGTCAACGGTCAGAAGGGAGACCGCTTTGCCGCTGTTTTCACGTCGGGAGAGATTCATCATTGCCACATTGATGTCCGCTTCTTCAAGTACTCTGCCGATCAGGGCAAGGACTCCGGGCTTGTCCAGGTTGTTAACCACCAAAATGGTGCCCTCGGGGATGTTTTCCACCTGGTAGCCGTCCACGCGGATAATGCGGCATTCGCGGTTCAGGAACAGCGCCCCGCTTACCGACTGTGCCCCTTCTTCCCCATGGATTCTGAGGGTGAGGGTGTTGGAATAGCCGTTGGTGACATTGGTGCGGGTCTCTGTTACCTCGATGCCGCGCTTTTCAATAATGTGGCGTGCGTTTACATAGTTCACCCTGGAGCCGATGATGGATGTGAGGAGTCCTTTCAGGGCTGCCATGCTCATGGGCTCGGTGGGGTGGTTGATAATAGAGCCGGCGTATTCAATGCTGATGCTGCTGAATGGTTTCTTCAGCAACTGAGCGAGGAACGATCCCAGCCGTTCGGCCAGATTAAGGTAGGGCCACAGGGTTTTAAGCTGATCGGCGTTAACCGATGGGACATTGAGGGCGTTGTTTACCACCCCGCGCTGGAGAAAATCCAACACTTGAGTCGCCGCCTGTCTGGTTACATTTGCCTGTGCATCTTCAGTAGCAGCACGCAGATGTGGAGTGCTGATCACCTTATCCATATGTAACAGGGGGTTGTTGATATCCGGAGGTTCAACAGCAAATGCATCAAGGGCCGCTCCTGCAACGATACCGCTGTTGAGCGCGTCTACCAGATCCTGTTCATTTATGAGGCGCCCTGAAGCGCAGTTTATCAGATGACATCCCGGTTTCAGGCGTTCAAATGCGCTGGCGCTGAGCATCTCTTCGGTTTCCATGTTCAGGGGGACATGGAGGGAGAGAAAGTCGACACTTTCCAGCAGTTGGTTGAGGGAGACCTTGCGTGCCCCGAGGTTTTTGATTACTTCAGCGGACAGGTACGGATCGTAGAGGATGGTGTCCATACTCAGGCCGCGCGCAAATTCGATTACCCGGCGTGCGATCTTTCCACCGCCGATGATTCCCAGGGTCTTGCCGTGGATATCGGAACCATTGAAGGGGGTTGAATCCCAAATGCCCTGTTTTACCGCCTGACTTGCCTGGGGAATACGGCGCGCCAGAGCCAGCATCATGGCGATGGTGTGTTCCGCCATGGTGGTGGTGCTTCCGGAAGGGGTGTTTGTAACCACAACCCCTTTCTGGTTGGCGGCCTGCATATCGATGTTCTCCACTCCGATGCCGGCTCGCGCGATGATGCGCAGATTGTCCGCCGCATCGAGTAGCTCGCTGTCCACTTCGGTGCCGCCGCGCACCAGGAGTGCATCGGCGCCAACTATGGCGCTACGGAGTTCCTCCGGCTCGATGCTCGGGCGGTAGTCCAGTGTAACCCCTTCGGTGTTCTTAAGAATTTCAAGTGCTTCAGGGGAAAAATTGTCGCAAACAAGAATGTTCAACGCTTTGACCTGTCATTGAAGAAGGGTAAACACAGGATGTGCTCAGGACATCACCGGGAGCCTCTGAGCACATCAGCTTCAAACTAGCAACAGGGTATAGTGCTGTCAAGTTGAAAGGGGGACATGGGGGCGCACTGATTGAGGGTTATTCAGGGCTCCTGTGTCTGACTTAAAGGTGATACAGAGCGGATACGCGGGGCAATCAAGGGGGACAAATCGTTGAATAAAATGTGTAGTTCGTGGTACATCTACCTGATTCGGGAGCTTTGGATTATTGATCCGGGTGCCCATTTGTACTGCGGCCTTAAGCGTTACCGCCAGAAGGCAATAACGATGGGGCTTTTTTGTAGGAGCAGGTCCCAGTGCCTGCCCATTCTATCGGTGGCGATGTTGCTACGTACTATCAGGGCAGCCACAGGGAGTTGCCCCCACAATTAATACATGCCGCTGATTTATCTTTAAAATGGCGAACACAAGCATAGGACAGGATCGAAGATATGGCAGAAAAAATTACCCGTGAAGAGGTTGAGCACGTAGCGCGTCTGGCGCGCCTCGAATTTACTCCCGCTGAGATGGATGCCCTTACGGGGCAGATGGATACCATCCTCGCCCATGTGGAGCAGTTGAATGAACTGGACACTGAAGGGGTGGAGCCCACCGCAAATGCCGTAGCGCTGGAAAATGCTTTCCGTTCCGATGAGGTGACCGATTCCATAGGGGGAGAGAAAGCGTTGCAAAACGCGCCTATGCACGCAGATGGGTGTTTTGGCGTGCCAAAGGTGATCGAATAAATCGATCGCTAAAGATGATTTAGATGGCGCTTGGGTGCGGCAGGAGACAGATATCTCCTTCCCTCCCAGGTTGTCATATAAGAATATACAGACCATGGAGCAGAAATGGAACTGACTGACCTCACACTTCACGAAATGACCCGCCAGCTTAAGGGGGGCGAGACAACCTCTGTCGCCCTCACTGAAGCCTGTCTCGCACGCATAGATGATACAGATACAAATATTAATGCCTTTATCAGCGTATGCCGTGATGAGGCGCTCGCAGCCGCACGCGCAGCTGACGCCCGTCTGGCGCAGGGGGATGCCCCCATCCTGACCGGAGTGCCGGTTGCGCTCAAGGATATCTTTATTACTGAGGGAATTCCCACTACCTGCGCTTCAAAAATACTTGCCAACTTTACCCCCCCCTACGACGGTACCGTAGTCAGGAAGCTCAAGGAGCAGGGGGCGGTGATTGTGGGCAAGCTCAATATGGATGAGTTTGCCATGGGCAGTTCCAACGAGAACAGCGCCCATGGCCCGGTGCGTAACCCGTGGGATGTGAAGCGTGTCCCCGGCGGCTCTTCCGGCGGGAGCGCAGCCTGTGTGGCCGCGCGTCAGGTACCCGCAAGCCTGGGAACCGATACCGGTGGTTCCATCCGTCAGCCGGCGTCTCACTGTGGCGTGGTGGGTTTGAAGCCCACCTACGGGCGCGTATCTCGTTACGGAGTGATTGCTTTTGCCTCCTCCCTGGATCAGGTTGGGCCGCTGGCGCGCAATGTGCGTGACTGTAGCATCATGCTCCAGGCGGTGGCCGGGTACGACCCCGCTGATTCAACTTCGGTAGATACACCGGTACCCGATTACAGCGCCAACCTTGAAGATGGGGTGAAGGGGCTGAAGATCGGTCTGCCGCAGGAGTATTTTGTTTCCGGCCTTGATCCCGAGGTTAAACAGGCGGTGGAACAGGCGGTGGAACGTTATCGTGAGTTGGGGGCAGAAATCGTGGAAGTGAGCCTGCCCCATACCCGCTATGCGGTGTCGTGCTATTACCTCATAGCTACCGCCGAGGCTTCGAGCAATCTTGCACGCTACGACGGGGTGCGCTTTGGCGAGCGTGTCGACCCGGGCAAGGGCCTTATCGATATGTACACCGCTACGCGCTCCCAGGGTTTTGGAGATGAGGTGAAGCGCCGCATCATGCTCGGAACCTATGCTCTTTCCTCCGGGTACTACGATGCCTACTACCTCAAGGCGCAGAAGGTACGTACCCTGATCCGGAATGATTTTCTCTCCGTGTTTGAAAAGGTGGACTGCATTCTCACCCCGGTGGCGCCAACTCCGGCGTTCGCTCTGGGGGATAAAACCGCAGATCCGTTGCAGATGTATCTCTCAGATATCTTTACCCTCTCTGCCAACCTTGCGGGTATCTGTGGCTTGAGCCTGCCTTGTGGCAGGGCCGATAGCGGTTTGCCCATCGGGTTCCAGCTTCTGGGCAAACCCTTTGATGAGGCCGGATTGCTGCGTGCCGGATATGCTTACGAGCAGACGGAGGAGTGGCATAGCGCCATGCCCAATATGTAGAGGGAGTATGGGGTATAATATGGCGTGGGGATAAACATACTCCACCTTGTGTGATGATTCAGCAGGCGGTAAAGAAAGGTTGCATGGAACCATGAGTGATACATCGATAGATACATACGAAGTAGTAATCGGGCTGGAGGTACATGTCCAGCTTACCACCCGAACCAAGATCTTCTGTGGCTGCAGCACCGAGTACGGCAGCAGTCCCAATTCGCATACCTGCCCGGTGTGTCTGGGACTTCCCGGGGCATTGCCGGTGCTCAACCGTCAGGTGGTGGAGAACGCCATCAAGGCCGGCCTCGCCACCAACTGCAGTATTGCGCCGCGCTCCATCTTCGCGCGGAAAAACTATTTTTATCCCGATCTTCCCAAGGGGTACCAGATCTCCCAGTTCGAACTGCCCATCTGCGAGCACGGCCACCTCGATATCGAAACCGAGGAGCGTGGCAGGCAGCGCATCGGCATAACGCGTATCCATATGGAAGAAGATGCGGGGAAGCTCCTCCACAGCGATGAAGCCGGGGTTGGTTCCCTGGTGGACCTGAACCGCGCCTGTACCCCTCTGCTTGAGGTGGTTTCGGAGCCGGATATGCGCAGCAGCGACGAGGCGATAGCGTATCTCAAGCAACTGCATCAGATCGTGCGCTACCTGGATATCTGCAACGGTAACCTCGAAGAGGGGGCGTTCCGATGTGATGCCAATGTTTCCGTGCGTCCACGCGGGCAGAAGGAGTTTGGCACCCGCGCCGAGCTCAAAAATATCAACTCATTCCGCTTCATCAAAGAGGGGATTGAGTACGAAGTGGAGCGCCAGATTGAACTTATAGAAGATGGAGGTAAGGTGGTACAGGAGACGCGCCTCTTTGACAGCGATAGCGGCACCACCCGCTCCATGCGCGGCAAAGAGGAGGCACACGACTACCGCTATTTCCCCGATCCGGACCTGGTGCCGCTGGTGATCGAGGATGACTGGGTGAAGCAGGTCAAAGAGGGGATGCCGGAGCTGGCGCCGGAGAAGATGCAGCGCTTTATATCGGATTTTGAGCTCCCCGATTCTGTTGCCGCAGTGCTTACCGCAGAACGTCCGCTGGCGGAATACTTTGAGGCCTGCACGCGCCTGCATAATGATGCACGCACCTGCGCCAATTGGGTGATGGGGGATATCCAGCGCATGCTCAATGAAACCGGGATGGATATAGCAGAAATTCCAGTTACTCCGGAAATGTTGTGCGGAATTCTGCAGCGCATTGCAGATAACACCATATCGGGTAAAATCGGCAAGCAGGTGTTTGATCTAATGTGGGAGAGCGGCAAAAACGCCGACACCATTATTGAGGAGCAGGGACTGAAGCAGGTTACGGATACCGGCGCGATTGAGGCGATGGTGGATGAGGTTATTGCCGCAAATCCGGCGCAGGCGCAGGAGTTCCGCGAGGGTAAGGACAAGCTCCTGGGATTCTTTGTCGGGCAGGTGATGAAGGCAAGCCGAGGCAAAGCCAATCCGGCCATGGTTAACGAACTGTTGTGTAAAAAGCTGCGCTCCTAAAGTAGATCGAAATGGAACTGTAGAAGGGAATAAAACCTTGGAAAATACTCAACAAGCTGTGCGCCCCATCTACTATGCGGATGGCAGTTGCTATATGTTGGATCAGCGCCTCCTGCCGGGGGAAGAGAAGTGGCATGCCTATCGCGATTACCGCGAAGTAGCGCAGGCGATTAAAACCATGGTGGTGCGCGGTGCCCCTGCTATTGGGGTCGCGGCGGCGTTTGGCGCAGCATTTGCCGCTGAAGAAATAGCCTGGGATGGCCAGGGAGAATTTCAGCAGCGTTTTGCCGCCTGCTGCCGGGAACTCGGTGCTACCAGGCCTACGGCAGTGAACCTGTTCTGGGCTCTGGAGCGGATGCAGCACTGTGCCGCCGAAAATGGTGACGACGAATCGCCAGCGCAGATTGCGGCGCGTCTCCTCGCTGAAGCGCAGACCATTGCAAGTGAAGATGAGGCTATCAACCGCACCCTTGGAGCGCACGGGCAGACACTGTTGCCCGAACGTGCTACGGTGCTGACTCACTGCAATGCCGGAGCTCTCGCCACAGCCGGGTATGGTACCGCACTGGGGGTGATACGTGCCGCGGTTGCTGCAGGCAAGGATATCGATGTGATCGCGGATGAAACCCGCCCCTTTCTCCAGGGCGCACGCCTTACCACCTGGGAATTGCAGCGTGACAATATCCCCGTCACCCTGATTTGCGATAATATGGCGGGATATATGTTGCAGCAGGGGCGTATTGACGCCATTGTTGTGGGGGCTGACCGCGTCGCGGCCAATGGGGATAGCGCAAACAAGATCGGTACCTATCCCCTTGCGGTGCTCGCGCACGCCCATCAGGTACCGTTTTACATCGCTGCGCCGGTGTCAACTATTGACTACGCCATCCCCGACGGCAGCCATATCCCCATAGAGGAGCGTGACGCAGCTGAGGTAACTACCTGTGGCGGACAACGCATCGCCCCGGAAGAAGTGCAGGTGTATAATCCGAGTTTTGATGTTACTCCTGCACACTTGATATGTGCCATCATTACTGAACGTGGAGTAGCCCGCGCTGATTACCTCCAGACGTTGGCGGCATTCAGAAAAGGATAATACCTTATGCTCAGTGCTATACGGATAGAGTTGGAGAACCTGCTGGAGCAGGGTGCAGATGAAGACGTAACCGAGAGGATTACCGAGCTGTTTGCACGCGCCGGTTTTCACGAACCTAAGCGGTCCTGCGTCAACATTCAGCTGTTGCAGGAATTGCTTGAAACCAGCGCCCCTCTGGCTGCAGCAGCAGAACAGGCCATGACCTGTGCCGACCCTGATATGGCACTCAACAACCTGGAGCGCTGTGCCCAGAACCTTGAGCACGAGAACTTGCGCCTGTGCCTGGAGAATGAGAACAACCGTCGGGCTCTCCTGGTTGTCCTCGGTGCGTCAAATTTCCTCGCCAATATTATATGTCGCTACCCTCATGTCTTTCCGGCGCTGTTTGTTTCAGCGGATATTTTCGCTACCAAAGAGATCGCGCAAATGGTGAACGAACTCGAAGGGATGCTTGCTGAGTGTGATGACTTTGCCGCCCTGCAGCAGGTTCTGCGCCAGTATAAATACCGCGAAATCTTGCGCATCGGCGCGATGGATCTGAGTCTCGACGCGCCTCTGGAATATGTGACCGCAGAGCTTTCCTCACTTGCTGCAGCTTCACTGCAGGTGGCAGTGGATTTCTGTAGCAACCTGCTACAGCAGGAGTATGGCCGTCCCTTGATCGAAGAACCCGAAGCCGGAGAAGGATCAGAGGCGGAGTTTACGGTGCTGGGGATGGGCAAGCTCGGAGGCAATGAGCTTAACTTCTCCTCCGACATCGATGTGATTTTCTTTTATACCTCAAGCCATGGCGAGACCAGTGGGGTGGAGGGGAAGGAAAACTCCTGCATCGATCTGCACAACTACTTCATCAAACTTGCCGAGATGGTAAAACGTGCCATCAGCCAAGTGACTGAAGATGGGTTTGTTTTTCGGGTTGATGTCGATCTGCGCCCCAATGGACGCCATGGCGAAATTGCGTGTTCTGTCGCTGCCGCTGAAGCGTACTATGAAAGCTGGGGGCAGAACTGGGAACGCAGTGCCATGATGAAGGCACGCCCCGTGGCCGGGAGCATCGAACTGGGCGAGAGTATTCTCAAAACCCTTGAACCCTTCATCTTCCGCCGTTACCACGACTACGGCATGGTGGAGGATTTGAAGCAGATGAAGCAGAAGATCGACAGCAGCCTCACCAAGCAACATGAAAGTGAGATAAATCTGAAGCTTGGACGCGGGGGCATCCGCGAGATTGAGTTTTTCATCCAGGCGCTGCAACTGGTGTATGCGGGCAAAAATCCGCGCGTGCGCGAGCGTAGTTCCCTCAAAGCACTGACACTCCTGCATAACGAAGGCTATCTGAGTGAGAAGGAGGTACGCTTTCTGCGTCAGGCGTATATCTTTCTGCGCACCGTGGAGCATCGGATCCAGGTGGTGCAGGAGCGCCAGACCCACAATCTACCCAAGGGAGAGCGGGAGATGCTCCTCCTTGCACGGCGTTGCGGTTTTGCGGATACCGCAGCGTTTATGCGTGAACTAGAACTGCATCGCGGTAATGTAACGCGCCTGTATCGCGACCTGTTTTATTCCAGCGAAGATGAGATCCGCGATGAGATCAGCACCGAGATAGGCTATCTGTTTGACCACACTACCGATCCGGAGATGGCCAAGGGGATTCTGGAGGGTAATGGTTTTATCGATGTTGATACCGCGTTTAATTCGTTGATACGTTTGTGTGAAGGTACCATCGGCCCCCCGATGACGCGTCCGGTGCGACGCTACTACGACCGCATTACGCCCCTGCTGATGCAGGAAGTACTCCACTCGCCCGAGCCGGATATGGCGTTGCGCTATCTGGAAAAATTCCTCCAGAGCCTGCATTCTCGGGGCCCTTTTTATGCCCTTCTGGCAGAGAACCACAACATTATCCATATTCTGATCTCCCTTTTTGGTACCAGCACGCTGCTGTCACGCTTTTTTATTCAGCACCCGGAACTGCTCGATTCCCTGGTATCAAGCGCTTATGCAGAAAGCTATAAAACGGTTGAGCGCCAGCGTACTGAACTGCAGGCGCGTCTGGAGGGATATGCAAACAATTATGAAGCACAGCTTGACGCATTACGTCGTTTTCGTAATGAAGAGTTTCTCCGTATAGCCCTTAACGACCTCAAGGGATCCACCGTTATCGGGGTTGGGCCTAACCAGCTCAGTGGTCTGGCCCAGGTATGTCTTGAAGCGGCGGTTGAGATGGCATATGCCCAGATGCCCGCGCGCTTCGGTGAGCCGTACTATAGTGATGAAGGTGGGAATCTTGTAAAAGCTGAGATGGCTGTGCAGGCGATGGGGAAACTGGGAGGGATGGAGCTTAACTATCATTCGGACCTGGACATTATCTTCATGTTCAGTGATAAGGGTCACACTCGTCCTAAGCCAGGTGAGAATGAAGAGAATTTCAAGCAACTCACCAATCAGGAGTACTTTGCCAAGTTGTGCCAGCGCATAATTTCCGCCTTAACCCTCATGACCAGTGAAGGGCGAGTGTACGAAATTGACACACGCCTGCGCCCGTCTGGCAATCAGGGGCCATTGGTAACTAGTCTGGCTGCGTATGAGGATTACCATCGTACCCGTGCGCAGATCTGGGAGCGGCAGGCTCTTACTAAGGCGCGGGTAGTCGTAGGATCTCCTTACATGGTAGAACGCATTGAAGAGATAAATACTTCCATCACCTGGGAGCGTCCGGTACCTGAGGATTTGCGCACAGAAATATATCGCCTGCGTGAGCGCATGGAAAAGGAGATTGCCCGCGAAGATCGCGGCCATCTTAACATCAAGACCGGTCGCGGGGGCCTGGTAGATGTTGAATTTCTTACGCAGTATATTCAACTCAAGCATGGGAGAGAATATGTTTGCATCCGCCAGCCTAATACACTCAAGGCATTGCAGATGATCAAGCAGGAAAAATTGTTGTCCGAAGATGTAACACGTGAACTGATAACCGGTTTTACCTATTTGCGCCGTCTCGAAAACAAGTTGCGACTGGTGCATGATCAGTCCATCAGTGAAATTGCTACCGATCGCCATAACCTGCGCAAACTTGCACGCCTCATCGGTTGCAGTGGGACATCAAGACCCTCAGAAGAGGTGTTCTACGCCGAATATCAGGAACAGACGTCTACCTTGAGGCGTTTGTTTAATCAGTATCTCAATCCCGCTCTTACAGAGCCTGAATTGGAAGACTGAAATCTATATAGTGTTTTATTTTTAGGGGGAAGTGAAATGTATCGTTTGTGTAAAGCTCTTGCCATTGTGTCGGTTCTGGTGGCGCTAGGCGGGTGTGGATGTCTGGATGTCCCTTACATCCCGTGTTTGTAACTCAGGATTAAGATCTTGATCTAAGAGGCTGCAGGGCTGTACGTTCCGCATCGAATTGAGCATGCTTTTTTTGATGTGCGGGATGTGCTGCTCCAACTGAGTGAGCAGAGATTTTATCCTCTGGCGGTTCTGATCCAGTTGTGCATTTTGTGGGCAACCGCAACTTATGATGGGTATGTCCATGGTTTCTGCCCAGCGGGTAATCTGATACTCTTCAACGTAAACCAGGGGGCGGATAACCCGTTGCAGTCCGTTGTCTGCCCGCAAATTGGGGCTCATCCCCGCAAGCTTGCCGGAAAAAAACTGATTCAGGAGCAGGGTTTCGATGAAGTCGTCCAGGTGGTGTCCCAGGGCGACTTTGTTGCATTCAAGGCGCTGTGCCAGGGTATAGAGAGCGCCACGCCGCAGCCGCGCACAAAACGCGCAGTAGGATGAACCGGGGCGTCTGTGTTTCTGGATGATTTCTGCGATAATTGTTTTCTCTATATGTAATTCCAGCCCTAAGTCACTGACAGCGCTGTGCAAGGAATTGCATTCGAAGGTTTTAAAGCCGGGGTGGATTGTGGCCGGAATAAGCTCTAATTCAATCGGAGCTTTGCGCTCCAGTCTCACCAGGGCATGAAGCATACTCCATGAATCCTTGCCGCCCGAAAGGGCTACAAGAACCCGGTCGCCATTTTCAAGCATGTTGAAGTCGCCTATTGCCTTGCCGGCCAGTCGCTGGATTGTTTTAAATGTTGAGTCTTTTTTAGGCATAACAGAGTCAAATAGTTAGTTGAAAAGTTTGAAGGATTTGCAGTTGTAACAGATCTTTCTTATGTTGTCATTCCTGTATGATTGAAATAAAAAAGGCCGGTCATATGACCGGCCTTTTTGTGGAACACCACTAATTAAGCAGTTTCATTGTGCTTAATATGTGGCAGGTTTTGCTTCGTCTTCCAGATTAATGGTCTGGGTCCACTCACGCCACAATTCAGCCTGAGACATGTTGCCGAACGGCTTGTACCACAGCTGTACGGTTACATCCATTTCTTTCTCCAGGATTTCACCATCAAATGAAGGGAAGAAGATGTCAAAACGCTCTTTAACCTTCTTACCCGGGTGCAGCGCGGTGTCATCAATAATGGAGCTCTTCTCGTAAGGTCCGCGTCCCATTTTGTTGCCACGTGCCATCAGGGCAGGTGTTGGCATGTAGATAATTTCTTCGTTGTACAATTCGTCTTCGTCAAAAGTGCTGGCTTTTACCGACAGAACCAGTCGGTTAGGGGTCGGTCAGCCATCAGGTATGCCGTGGCCGGCTTTGTTGACCATCGACACTTTTACCACAGTTTTGGGGCGCGGTGTGCTGCCATCGAGCCACTGGACTGCAAATGCGTCAACATCGAAATCCACTGCCATTTCCTGCATTTTCTCGTTGCTGTAGCTAACCATCTCGTGTCCGAGGCCGCTGTCCTGCATATGGCATTCCTGGCAGGTTTTACGTCCACCACCGGCCTTGTATGACCACATGTAGCTACCATAGAGATGTGCACACTGGGTGGGGTTTTCCAACTCGAGGTTGGGACCCATGCCGTGACACTGGCCGCACAGGATTGATTCATCCATGATGAGGCTGCGCTCCATCTTGGGGAACTCTGAATCCATGTGACTGCCCTCCTGATATCCGTATACGGTATCATGCTGGGGGTAGCCGTCGGTCCATTTGTGCACGATGGCGTTGCGGTTGTGGCAGATGAGGCAGTTTATATCCAAAGCCTTGAGCGTCTCGCCGAGACGCTCGCTTGTCTCTACCGCTTCTTCGTCATCGGGATCATTGGCTGCTGTGATGGCGTTATCGTACCATTCAAGCAGGGTGTCCGCGAGTTCAACTGCAACTTCATCTTCTGCGTCAGCCAACTGGGGGAGATGGCACTTCATGCACCCCATCCAGTGCTCAACAGTGATGTCTTTGGTAGATTCAACGCCGGAGTATTCCCACGACATGAAGCCGTTTTTCATGGCAGTGATCATGGTGGCAGCAGCACGACCAGTACCATAGATTGAGCGTGAGTGCGGGGATTTTTCCCACTCTGAGTGGTTGTCCGGATGACAGCCGATACAGGAGGACACATCGTACATGTCGATGAGCTCCTGCAGGCTCTCAGCCTTGCCTTTTTTGCCAGCTATAGTACCGTCACGTCCAACCCCTGCTCCGAGAGCAAATGCAAGGCTGGTAGTGAGGCACAAAATCACAGCTGACAAGCCAATGATTTTCAGTGTCTTCATAGTTTCTCCCTATAGAAGTAAACGAAATGAAGCCCCTGCCGGATGACAGGGGCTTCGATACAGCAATAATGCGGATTAGCAGCCTACGAGGGAAGAAGCTCCAGGTGAAGCTTTTTTCTTGCTATTGCTTTTAGTCTTCATTTTTACGCTATCGCCCTTGCTAATGCCTTTAGCGTCAGACTTGCTTACTTCAATAGTTACTTCGTTGCCTTTTACTTTAGTAACTTCGCCGCTTACAGTACCAGCGAGTGCTGTGCTGCTGATGCCTGCAGTAAATGCGAGTGCTACTATCAGTACCATAATCTTTTTCATTTCTTGTTCTCCTTTACATGGTTTTTAAATATTGACGAGTTCCGACATGGTTAATGTTACATAACCAAACTCTTAAGTTTACTCTATCTAAAACTCTGATGCATGTCAACAAAGATGAGCATTCTTTTTAGAACCATGCTTCCAGGGTCAGGTATACCTGATCCATGCTGTCGATAGGAGCAAAGAACTGGGCGTTGAGTGGATCATCGAGTTCATCCATGTCGACAGGGGCGCCGAGCCAGTTACCGCTGCCGGTGTAGTCGTACTCGTAGTGCTGGTAACCAAGACGCATGAAAGCTTTGGCCTTATCGCTCAGGAGGTAGCCCACGGGCAGATCCCACACCATGTATGCTTCACCTACGTGACCACGGGTAGCGAGCTTCGCCTGGGTCATATCGTCGTGTGCCGGAGTCATTGAGATCCAGTTTTCGGTGCCATAGTTGTACTCAAGGCCGAATTTCAGCCCCTGGTCGGGCATGTCGTAGCGCACGCCACCGTAGATAGCGTAGCCGTCCTTGGTGCCCGGATCTTCCCACCAGGAACCGAGGAGGGTCGAACCCATCTCGTCAGTATCGGAAGGATCAGTGTGGCTCCAGCCACCGGCGAGGAAGTAGTTCAGGTCTGCTGCTTTGTCCATGTAGACAAAGGAGGTGTGGTAGATGTTGCCGAGGTTTTCCTGATCCAGGGTGCCATCGCCATCCATTTGGGCTAAACCGAAATCCTGCATGCTAAGTTGTTGGTCCCGAGAAAGGGCCAGTTCAAGAGGGTTGGGGAAGGTTACTCCATCAGGAACATTGACGATGTTGGCGGCGAGGAACGCCTGGATATTCATGAAGCGATCACCCTTGTTGATGATATCCCAGCTGATGCCACCGAAGTCCATGTCGTCGAGCTCGTTGGAGGTGTCGGTGGGGCCGGCTTCAAAGCCGCGACCGTAGCAGAAGCGGATCTTGCTGTATCCCATGAAGTCAAACGGATTCTGGAATACCGCGCCGATGGTGGCGCCGTCAAACGCATAGTCCATGAAGTTGACCGGCGTAGCCATGCGGGTGTTGTTGTCGAGCCCCATGCGTAGTTGTGCCGGGGGGCCATCGGTAGTGGGGCGACGCCCCACAGAGATCCACATGGGCAGATCGGCCACATTGATCCAGTTGATGTAGGCACGATCTACACGCAGAGCACTGTCGCTGGGCTGGCGCGTCATAGCCCCGTCCATCTCACTGAAGTTGTTCATGTAGTAAGGACCTTCTGCCGTTGTCGCAGTTGGGTTACTCTGCATCCCGAACGCTTTATACATGGCCAGGCGTGCCTTAAAGTCCAGATTATCGGAGATTTGGGTCTTCATGCCGAGACGGAAACGATTGGTATACAGGATGTCGTTTTCCCAGTTGTTTTTATCTTTAGTATCGTAAATTCCAGCTGCATTAATTGCGTCTGTTATCTTTGAAATGTCTGCTGCTTGATATTGACTTCCTGGGGTTATAAAAGGTGCAAGCATGTTTGTAAACGCGCCAGGCAGGTTTTTCATCATCTGCGCGCGTTCAGTTGCTGACTTGCTTTTCATGAAATTAACCAGTCCCTCAGGTGTTGTGGGGAATGCTTCCATTTGGCCAGCTTGAATTGCCCCTGCGATGTTTGCGTCTGAATTGACAGCCGTCATTACATTTTGCATGTCCGCAACAGCATTGGCAATATCCATAGCACCCCAGTACCCTTTTGTATCAGCGTCACTGTAGTCGAGACGGAAGCGGTAGTCACCGGAGAACTGGATTCGGCTCGCGGCATCCCATTTTTCCGCACTGGTTTCGAGCATTTCCACCGAATCGGTGTTGTAATCGGATGAGTCCTGTACTTCTGCGAGTTGTGTGCGCATCTCTTCGAGTTGTTCGGCAAGCATTTCAACCTGCTTTTCGAGCTGAGCTGCCGAGGGTGCTGCGATCGCACCTGCGGGTAGCAGCATCAGGGTTGCGAGTAGCACTCCTAACGTTTTCTTTACCATAGTGTTGCCTCCTGAGTGGTAAGTATTGTGGGATACGATCCCGGTGATTAGTGGCCACAGACCATCTGTGGCGTGATGTTAAAACAATAAATAATCTAGATGTTAGCATATGGTGATATCACGATTTATGCCAATTTATATAAATTACTGAATATACGTGATATGCACTATGGAATGGTTGTTTCTAAGGGTCGGGATGAGAGAGAAGTACGCGTATACACGGTGGTGGCAAGGCTATTTGGCCACGTTGCATGAGTTAAATGGCGGAATCAAAAGTGGGGATGGGTGAATACAAAAAAAACGCCTTCCACTTCTGCGCTAGTTGAGAGGGAAGGCGTTTTTTTGTCTGCTTTTGCTTTGTGGGAGTGCTTTAAACCATGGTGATCCAACCGTGGGAGTCTTCAATCTGCCCGTACTGGATCCCGGTGAGGGTCTTGTATAACTCCATGGTTAGGGCACCGGTTTCTCCACCCCCTATGGTGACGGTTTTGTCCTTGTAGGTGAGGTGACCTACGGGGGATACAACCGCCGCAGTGCCGGTGCCGAAGGCTTCCTGCAGGCGTCCCGATTCTGCTCCTTCAATCACTTCATCAATACTCAGGGCCCGTTCTTCAATTTCGTAGCCCATCTCTTTGACCAGGGTGAGGATGGATCGGCGCGTGATCCCGTTGAGGATGGTGCCGTGAAGAGGCGAGGTAACCACTTTGCCATCGTATACAAAGCAAATGTTCATGCTTCCCACTTCTTCAATGTATTTGCGTTCTATCCCATCAAGCCACAGGACCTGATCGTAGCCTTTTTCTGCAGCCAGGGTGGAGGCGTACAGGCTGGAGGCGTAGTTGCCGCCGGTTTTGGCCTCTCCGGTTCCGCCAGGTGCGACGCGAACATAGTCGTCAGATACCCAGATATTAACCGGGCTTACTCCACCTTTGTAGTATGCGGCTACGGGAGAAAGAATTATGTAGAACAGGTATTGATCTGCAGGTTTCACCCCGAGTACTGGCTCGGTGGCGATCATGGTGGGTCGTATGTAAAGGCTGGTTCCTTCAGAGTGAGGGACCCAAGTCTGCTCTAGCTTCAACAGTTCGTGCAGTGCTTTGAGGCAGAAGTCGACATCGAGTTCGGGCATGCACATGCGCCGTGCACTCTGGTTGAAGCGTTCAAAATTGTCCCGGGGGCGGAACAGGGCAATGCTTCCATCATCACGGCGGAACGCCTTTAGACCTTCAAAGATCTCCTGCGCATAGTGGAGTACAAGCGCAGCCGGATCAAGGGAGAGGGGACCGTACGGCTCAATCCTGGGTGAATGCCAGCCCTTGCCGGTGTCGTAGGGCATGGTGAACATCCGGTTGGTAAATTCCTTGCCAAATACCAGTTCGGTTTCGTCATGATTCGGGTGTTTGGGTTGGGCAACGGGGAGAATTTCAATATCCATGAGGGTTTGCTCCTTCAGAGACCGCTGTGCAGGTCGAATTCATGTAAATATAGATAGATTCAGATAAATGAGGGAATGGCGCCGTCTATGCCGGCCCTGCCTGTGCAGCCAAGACTCAGTAAAGAGTCTTTAGGTTGCCGTTCCATCGCGGAAGAGGGATATGCAAGGGCGTAAATTAACTAGCATAGAGACATCGGGTAGTGCAAGGAGATTGTTGTGCGCTTATGCGACCTGGAAAGGTTCACTAACGAATATCGATATTTGATTTCACTTTTGGCTGGGCCTTGGCTGCAGGTCAGTGTTCTGCAAAGGGTGCTGTTAGACAATGAAAAGCTTAAAACCTGCAAGCAATGGGATGTATTGCGTCATTCAAAACATTCCAGATCATTGTTTCCCTTCCTTGTGCTGATAGCTGTACAGGAGTGTATTGCGATTGTCGTGTTCTTCCGCCGAAGAGAAGTCTTCTGCTGCTCGCTGCTGGCGAGCAATTTTGGCTTTGCGCTCCAAAATTTTCTTGGTGCTGTTTGCTGAACACTGCTTGGTCATAAAATCCTCCTGTCTCAATATCCGGGGTGTTGCTGATGCCTCCGCATGGTGTGTAGCACTGCGCAATAGCACTGAGGCACCCTTTGCTCACTGCTATTCTTTATATTGTGCCAAGGCAAACGGCAGATTGCAAAGAAAAATACCATTCATGGGATTCTGTTTGAAGATGAGTCGATCCGGCTCCATTCATCTCGCTCTAGTACTGCAGACGCGCGCGCCCCAGGGCAACGACAGCTACCCCATGTCCGGCGCTGGTGAGGATGGTGGCGCATTCCCGGCATGTAGAAGTGGTGGTTACCACATCATCCACGAGCAAAATCCGTTGTGGTTTTAGGAAACCATTTAGGGCAAAGGCTCCTCTAAGGTTTTGTTGGCGCTGCGGGCGGGTTAGATCAGTCTGTGAGCGGGTTGCTCGGATGCGCATCAGATAGCGCGAAAAGACACTGACCTGAAGGGTTTTACCAAGGTGCTGTGATATGAGGAGGGATTGATTGAAGCCGCGTTCGCGCAGGCGTTCGGGATGGAGGGGAACAGGGACAATCGCCTGAGGGGCAAACTCTGTAATCTCGTGATGCAGGCGCGCATAAAGTAACTGCGCCAGGGGCTGAGCCAGGTGAAAGCGACCCGAGTATTTGAGCTGGTGTACTGCGTGTTGTAAGTGCTCTGAATGTATCCCCACAGTCTTAAGCCAGGTGAATGAGGGGGGATGGTTCATACATTGGGTGCATGAATGCACCGCAATCATGGGGGCAACATAGGGCTCGGCACATATAGGGCACGCGGCTTGAGGTTGGTGGATGCAGCCGGAAGAGCACACATGGCAAAGGTCTGGCGCGGATGAGTGGGGAGAAAGGGCTTCTCCGCAAAGCTGGCACGCCGGGGGAAGTAAGAAACGCAGGAATCGCTGAAAAATCGGGGTGTGTCGGGTGTTTGAATTTAGTGGATAATCAGTGAGATTCCCCTGTGTGGGTGTTATGGAGAAATTTGAGTTATATTGAGCCTTTGGTGGCATAGTCAGACCCACAGTGGATCAAGAGCGGTGGAGAAGGTTGTGCCCTGTCATTGCTGTGGGTTGTTCGACTCCGAGCATGTGCAAGAGCGTAGGGGCGATGTCAGCGAGTATCCCGTTGTCGATGCTGCTACCGCCAGGGGTGTCCCCGCTGAGATAGATCAGAGGTACGGGATTGCTGGTATGCGCAGTATGATTGCCCCCTTCTGCTGCGCGCATCTGTTCGCAGTTGCCGTGATCAGCAGTGATGAGCATGTGGCCACCAGCAGCGGTAAACGCATCGCAAACCCTGGCGCAGCATCTGTCTACAGTTTCTACTGCTTTTATTGCCGCTTCCAGATTGCCGGTATGTCCCACCATGTCGGGGTTGGCAAAATTAAGGATGATAAGGTCGGGGCAGTTGTTTTCGATCTGTTCTACAACCCTGGTTGCGACCTCATCTGCGCTCATCTCCGGCTTCAGATCATAGGTTGGCACATCCTGAGGGGAGGGGATTAGAATTCGCTCTTCTCCTGGGTATGCCACCTCTTTCCCGCCATTGAAGAAAAAGGTGACATGTGCGTATTTTTCCGTTTCAGCTATACGTAACTGGTTCAGCCCGGCATCAGAAACAACCTGCGCCAGTATGTCGTGATATTTTTCCGGCGGATAGGCCACGGGCAGATTCAGTGTTTCATCGTATTCGGTCAGGCACACATACCCCTTCAACGTCGGGAATACGCTGCGCTTGAAAGCGTTAAAATTCTCATCGGTCAGGGCGCGGGTTATCTCGCGCGCGCGATCAGAGCGAAAGTTGAACATGATAACCCCGTCATCATCCTGAATACGGCTTCTTGTATCAACCGGCTCTATAACGCAGGGTTCCACAAACTCGTCTGTAGTCCCGTCACTGTATGCTGCTTCGATGGCACTTGCAGCGTCAGGATAACGTGGCCCAAGGGATCGAGTCAGGCAGGTATATGCGCGTTCAATCCTGTCCCAGCGACGATCTCGATCCATGGTGTAGAAGCGTCCGCTGATGGTGGCAATGCGGCCACAACCTGTGGTTTCGAGATGTTGTTCGAGTTGCTGCACATATGTTGCAGCACTGCGTGGCGGGGTGTCGCGCCCATCCAGAATCGGGTGGATACGCACATTCTTGACACCCTGCTGTTTCGCCATGTCTATCAGGGCATACAGATGGGTATCGAGAGAGTGTACCCCCCCATCGGACAAGAGTCCCAGCAGGTGCAGCGTAGAGTCGCTATCACTTACCTGCTGCATGACTTCACTTAAAACCGGGTTGGTATAGAAATCTCCATCGGTGATACTTTTACTGATGCGAGTCAGATCCTGATATACCACGCGCCCAGCACCGATATTCATGTGCCCCACTTCAGAGTTGCCCATCTGACCCTCCGGCAGTCCTACTGCAAGGCCGGAAGCTTCGAGCTGGCTGTGCGGACATGTGGCAAACAGCCGATCCAGATTCGGCGTCCGCGCCAGAGCAGCGGCATTTCCCTCTGTTTCGGCACTTATACCCCAGCCGTCGAGGATGCACAGCATGCTGGGGCGATGCGCGTATGTTCGCTCAGGATTGGTCATACTGTATCAGGCTCCGTGCGGGGTAGGTCTCGGCTCTACTACCTGGCGGTTGGCTACTGCCTCACGGAACACAATGCTGAAGCTTCCCCAGGTGCCACACTCGGAGCAACGGCTGTTCCAGGTGCTGGCGCTGTAGCCGCAGTTGTCGCATACATAGCCAAGATTGATCTGGTTGTCCACTCCAAGGGCTTTCTGGTACTCATCAATCGCTTCCTCTGTCCGGTCCCGGCGGCGATGTGCTTCAGCAAGGAGGATATGCAATTGGGGGAAGTCGGGGGCAGAGTTCTCTACGATGTAGATCTGCTCCAGAGCCTCATCAACCATCTCCAGGCGCAGGCACAATTTGGCGTAGAAGAAGTGCAGAACCAGGTCGCTTTTGCTCTGGGTCAGGGCTTTGTTGTAGAAGCTCAGCAGGGTCTGTGGGTCTTCATTTTCAATATAGAGGTTTTCAAGTCGTGAGAGGAAGACGCTGCGTCCGAGCTTTTGATAGCCATCCTGCCACACCTTGGCCGCTTCTGAGTCGTTGTCCTTCTCCACATAAGCGTCCCCCAGGGTAACGTGCGCGGCTGTAAAGTTCGGATCCTCCTTGATGATCTGCTTTAAGGCGCTGATTGCCTGATCGATATTACCGGCGGTGAGGCTCTGTTTGGCGGTTTCATAGCGGATAGAGAGCATCAATTGCTTCTCCTCCTGTACCCGGTTGCCACTCAGTCCGGCTTTCAGCAGGCGGGTCTGCAGATCGAGGGCTTTAGCCCAGCGCTCGTGCTTCATGTGCAGATCGCGCTGCTTACGGATCGCTTTGCGATTGCCTCTGTCGTGCTCCAGAATCTCATCGTACTCGATGCACGCAGCATCATCCTGATTCAGGTTTTCGTATGTGTCTGCAAGTTTGAACAGGACCTCAAGGCTTTTGCCGTCAATGCTTTTGGCCTGACGCAACATGGAGATGGTTTCCTTGTGATTCCCCTCCTGAGAGAGCACATTGGCCATGGCGATGTAACCTTCAACCTTGTTGGGTGCCTTGTCGATAACCTTTTGCAACAGACTGTGGGCGCGTTTGATGTCCCCTGAGAGAAGACGCCCCACCCCTTCGCGGTAGGTTTCGTTGATTTCTCGATCCTTCTTTTCGCTGCGCTCACGCAACCAGTTGCGCATGATATGGGTAAAATTGCCATACAGGTGGACGCCGTATCCGATGAAGAGCCCGACAATCACACATCCGAGGACAATTACCGTAACCGGGTAGGTGACGGACTGTTCCGGGGTGAAAAAGATGGTCATCTCCTGCGGATTGATACCCGAGAAAAAGACGAAAAACGCCAGAAAAACAATTACGATTAGCAGAAATGACATGAGGGTCATGCGGTCCTCCTGTGGGTGTGAACCAGGGCAACAAGATCAATACAATATATGCGAAATCACAGTATGGTGCAGTCTATATAATTGAGACCGGAGTTGTAAATATATAAAACAATGTTTTGAGTTTTACCTGTTGTGGTATGGCTCTTTGCGCATAATGGTGAACGCGCGGTACAGTTGTTCCAGCAGCAGCATTCGGGCCATCTGGTGTGTCCAGGTCATGCGTGACAGAGACAATACCGTATCGGCACGGCGGCGCAGGCTTTCGTTGACGCCGTAGGCTCCACCGATTACAAAGCACCATTCGTTGCTGCCATGGAGCATGCGTCGCTCCAGAGCAGTCGCCAATTCGACCGATCCCAGCTGCTTTCCTTTTTCATCCAGCACGGCACAGTACGCTCCCGGGGGGATGCGCTCAAGCAGGCGCTCCGATTCGCGTTCGCGGATGTGTGCACTGGAACTGTTTTTTGAGCCTCCCTTTTCCTCCTTGAGTTCGATGATCTTCAGGGTGGCGTAGCGCTTGATCCTGTTGCTGTACTCCTCCGCCCCGGTATGTAAAAAGTCGAGGCTCAGTTTTCCGATGCACACTATGGTTATCTTCATGGTGTACAGGATCAGAGGGATATTTGTTCAGCAACCTCGATCTCCGGAGCTTCAATCCACAGCCCTTCGAGGTCGTAAAATTTGCGCACATCCTCCTGGAAAATATGCACCATCACATCGCCGTAGTCGATGAGTACCCAGCGTCCGTCGTCAAGTCCTTCAATGGCGATGGGAGCGCTGTCGTGCTTCTGCTTCAACTCCACGCGTATCGCCTCGGCAATGGCCTGTACGTGACGGTCGGATGTACCGGTAGCTATCACCAGATAATCCGCCAGGGAGGAGAGCTCGGTGATGTGCAATATACGCAGATCAAGGGCTTTTTTGTCCAGAGCGTTTTTCGCGCATAGTTGCGCAAGTGTGTCAGAATTCAAGATGTATATCCTTGGCTTAGCCTGAAAGTCAGGTCTGATAGAGTTTGTGTTGTGCTATATACTCGCGTACCGCTTCGGGGACTAACCCTGCGATGGAGCGGTGCTCGCGTACCCGGTGCCTGATCTCGGTAGACGAAACATCTGCCCGGGTTTCGTGTAAAAAGTAGAGCCTGCCGCATTCGCTGCGGTAGGTTGATACGCTGCACTCCGAGACCTTTTCGTTATTGCCTGTGTAGACGAAGCTGCTGCGCGCGGCATCATAGCAGAACAGGTTACGCAGCGCAACGGGGAGCTCCTCCGGGTGGGTGCATTCTGGTAGTCCCGGGCGTTGTGCCACAACTATGTTGCTCAGCTCGAACAGACGCGGATACTCTTTCCAGCTGGTGAGGTTCGCAAAAGAGTCCATCCCCATGAGAAAATAAAAGGCTGTATCCGGATGGATTGCGTGCAGGCGCTGCAGGGTGTCTACGGTGTAGCTTCTCCCGGCGCGCTGCGCTTCGAGGTCGCTTACGCTGAAGTGATGATCGGGGCGAATGGCACATGCGACCATGGCATAGCGATGTTCAAATGGGGTGATGTCGCGTTTGTCTTTATGCGGCGGCGAGGGTGCCGGCATAAAGATTATTCTGTCCAGGGCAAATCTGGCGCGCATCTCCCTAGCAATTTCCAGGTGACCGTAGTGCACCGGATCAAAAGTCCCCCCGATGACACCAATTTTGTGTGCGATTTTTCCCCCTTTAGACACGGACTTGACCTGTTCCGAAGACAATGAACTTTCTGGTGGTTAAATCCTCCAACCCCATGGGGCCGAACGAGTGGAGTTTTGTGGTGGATATGCCGATCTCGGCTCCGAGACCAAACTGCCCCCCATCTGAAAAGCGCGAGGATGTGTTTACCATGGTGACACTCGAGTTTACCCGACGCGTGAACTCCTGGGCATGGGCATAACTGTCGGTAACAATCACCTCGGTATGCAGGGAACCGTGTTTCTCAATGTGGGTAATGGCCTCATCCAGGTCATCCACAACCTTAACCGCCAGGATCAGATCTAGATATTCTGCATCCCAGTCGGCGGCTGTAGCCGGACTTACTCCGGATGCAAGACTGCAGGTGATGGAGCAGCCGCGAAGTTCCACTCCGTGCTGGCGCATATCATTGGCAATACGCGGCACAAAGGTCTCTGCAATATCCTTGTGGATCAACAGGGTCTCCATGGCATTACACACCCCGGGGCGCTGGGTCTTGGCATTGATGCAGATGCGGCTTGCCATCTCCTCGTCGGCCTCTGAATCTACATAAGTGTGGCACACCCCCTTATAGTGTTTGATGACCGGGATACGCGAGGTTTCGCTTACGAAACGGATCAAGCCTTCACCACCGCGCGGAATGATGAGGTCAATATCCTCTTCACATTGGAGCAGGGTGTTGACTGCACTCCGATCCGTGGTTTCCAGCACCTGCAGGGCAGCGGGCGGGAGGCCCATGTGTTCAAGCTCACCTTTAAGTATTCTGCCAATGGCGGTGTTGGAGTGGATCGCTTCAGAGCCGCCGCGCAGGATAATTGCGTTCCCGCTTTTAAGGCACAGACCTGCCGCATCCGCAGTCACATTGGGGCGTGATTCAAAGATGATCCCGATAACCCCCAGTGGGATACGCATCCTCCCAACCTGAATGTCACTGGGGCGCCGCCACATACTTGTGACTTCACCCACCGGATCGGGTAATGCAGCAACTTCGCGCAATCCCTGGGCCATGGCATCGATGCGCTCATCTGTAAGGATGAGCCGATCAATCATGGCGGGGGCGAGTTTGTTGGCTCGCGCCTCACGCACATCGAGATCATTTTTTTTCTGTAGTTCGGAACGCTGCTGCTCAAGAGCCGTAGCCATACGCTCCAGCAGTTCATTCTTGGTAGCAGAGCTCAGCCCGGCCATGCGGGTGGCAGCTTTACGCGCCTCATGCGCGAGATTCTTAATCTGGGTAGAAATATCAGATGCTGTATTGCTCATGCTGATCTCCTTACTGGTTTCAGTCATCTTCGCGGGCAAATACCAGGTTGTCGCGGTGAACTATTTCATCACTGTATTTATACCCCAGAATTCGGATTATCTCCGTACTTTTGCGGCCCCGGATCTGGGTAATTTCATTCTGGGAGTAGTTGGCAATCCCGCGGGCGAATTCTTCTTTGTTCTGATCGCACAGACATATCGAATCGCCGCGGTCAAACCCCCCTTCAACAGCAGTAATCCCGGAGGGAAGAAGGCTCTTGCCTTCATCGCGGATGGCGCGGCACGCCCCGGCATCGACAATGATCTTGCCGCGCACCTTTTTGGTAAAGGCGATCCAGTGTTTTTTGCTCGCCATGGGGACGGCGGTAGGGAGAAAAAACGTCCCTACATCTTCCCCTGCAAAAAAACGCGTCAGATTTTCGGCTTTCAGACCGTTGATGATCGCAGTGCTGATGCCGTTGCGGGTGGCGCGTTTTGCTGCCTTGAGTTTGCTGACCATGCCACCGGTGCCTAAAGTGGTTATGGTCTCGCCTGCCATTGCTTCTATCGCAGGTGTTATATGCTCCACCTCGTGCAATAGGGCAGCGTCGGGATGTTTGCCCGGATCCTTGTCGAACAATCCATCTACATCGGAGAGTATAACGAGTAGATTTGCTTCCACCAGGCTTGCCACCATGGAAGAAAGATTGTCATTATCGCCAAAGCGGATCTCGTCCACTACCACGGTGTCATTTTCGTTGATGATGGGAACGATACCGTAATCGAGGAGAGTCATGACGGTGTTGCGCGCGTTAAGGTAGCGGCGTCGGTTGGAAAGATCGTCACGGGTAAGGAGGATCTGTGCGACGTTCTTGCCTTTGCTGCGGAACACCGAGCGATAGCTCCGCATCAGACGGCTCTGACCGATAGCGGCAGCGGCCTGCTTGAGGGGGATGCTCTGCGGGCGTCCGCTGATACCAAGATCACCTTTACCAGCTGCTACCGAACCGGATGAGACTACAATTACCTCATAGCCGTTCTGATGCAGATGGCACATGGCCTCGGATAGACGTTCCACCTGAGCAAAATTAAGCCCCTCCGGAGTGGTGATAACCCCGCTGCCGATTTTGATAACCACCCGCTTCACCGGGGCGAGAAGGCGCTGTCTTATCATGATTCCCGGGTGCGCTCCTTGTCAAGACGCTCACCTACTGCGTGTACCAGCTCATCAAGGCCATCACCGCTGATGGCTGAAATGGAGAAAACCGTGTAGCCCTGCTCTTCAAACAGCGGGCGGGCCTCCACCGCGCGTTGGCGTACTTCGGTGACATCGTTCTTGCTCAACACCACTATCTGAGGTTTTTCACCCAGTTCGGCATCATGTTGTCGGAGTTCGGTGTTGATGAGGTTGAAGTTGTGCAGATAGTCGTCTTGTTCTTCCAGGCTGGGATCGCTCAGGTCCACCAGATGAAGAAAAAGATCGGTGCGCTCAACATGACGCAGGAAGCGGGTGCCGAGTCCATGTCCTTCACTTGCTCCGGCAATCAGACCGGGGATATCCGCAACCACAAAGGATTTGTAGCCCGCGTAGGGTACGACCCCGAGATTGGGTACCAGGGTTGTAAACGGGTAGTCGGCGACCTTGGGGCGCGCCGCAGAGATGGCGCGGATCAGGGTGGATTTGCCTGCATTGGGCATCCCCACCAGGCCCACATCCGCCAGGAGCTTGAGCTCCAGCCTGATGCTCCGATCTTCACCCGGTGTGCCTGGTTGTGTATGGCGCGGGGCGCGATTGGTGCTGGTAGCAAAGCGCGCGTTGCCACGGCCGCCCATGCCCCCCTCCAGGAGCTTGGTTCGCTCCCCCGGTGTGGTTAAGTCTGCCAGAAGTTCGCCACTCTCTTTATCGTATACCAGGGTTCCGGGGGGAACCATAAGGGTGAGGGATTCTCCGTTTTTGCCATGGCGGTTTTTCCCCATCCCGTGTCCGCCGTTCTGTGCTTTGTAGTGCGCATGGTAGCGGTAATCGAGGAGGGTGGAAAGCCCTTCATCCACCTGAAGGTACACATCACCGCCGTTGCCGCCGTCACCTCCATCAGGGCCGCCACGCGGAATAAACTTTTCACGCCGGAAAGAGAGGCATCCGCGCCCTCCGTCACCGGCTTTAACCTGTATTTTTACTTCATCTACAAAGCGCATAATTAAATCTTGGATTTCTCTCCGGATTATGTTCGATCACATCTGGCAATATCTATGTGGATGTGAATAGACGGTGAGGCATCGTAGCATAAAAAAAGCCCGGAGTTCCATTATTTGAACCCGGGCTTTTGCATATGCTGTTCGTGCAGGAATCTAGCTGGCGTAAACGCTGATCTGTTGACGCTTTTTGTCCTTGCGTTCGAACTTGACTTCACCATCAATGAGGGCAAACAGGGTGTAGTCTTTGCCGCAGCCTACGTTTTTTCCGGGATGGAAGGTCGTGCCGCGCTGACGCGCCAGGATGGAGCCGGCAGTAACCTGCTGTCCACCAAAACGCTTTACCCCCAGGCGTTTACCTATACTGTCGCGACCGTTCTTGGAACTGCCGCCTGCCTTTTTATGAGCCATAACGTATCTCCCTACTAAGCTTCGATGCCCGTAATTCTCAGACGAGTAATGGGCTGACGGTGTCCATTGGTCTTGCGATAGCCTTTGCGTCGTTTCGACTTGAAGACAAGAATCTTCTTGTCTTTGCCCTGTTCTACAATACGGGCTGTGACTTTCGCATCAGGCAATAGAGGTGCTCCGATTTTTACCTCTTCTCCGCCGACCATGAGGACATCACTGATTTCGATGGACTCGCCAGTGTCACCGGCAAGTTTTTCCACCTTGATTGTGTCGCCTTCGGATACTTTGTACTGTTTCCCTCCGGTCTTGATCACCGCATACATGTGCATTCACCTCGCTCTCAGTGGATAATAAGATTTCAATAGCGCAGCAATGTACCCCTGAGACAGGCGGGGTGTCAAGTTTTTTCTGGGCGCAAGGGCGTTGGTTGTGTGCTTAGTGGTCACACAGGTTCGCGCCGGACTTGAGTTCTCCCTGCAGATAGTTTTGTACCAGATCTGCAGGCTTTTTTGCAGGTGCGCCTGTGATCACTTCAATCCCCTGGGCGCTGAATAGCTCCTGTGCACGATTCCCCATACCGCCGGCAATGACAAGATCTACCCCCTGTTCTGCAAGCCAGCGGGGTAAGACGCCTGGTTCATGCGGTGGGGCGGTTGCGCTTTCTTCGGAGGCTATTGTTTTCTTATCTGTATCCACCGAGATTAAGGTGAAGGTTTCGCAGTGACCAAAGTGCATGGCCAACAGGCCGTTGGCTGTGGGTATTGCTATTTTCATGATGTTCTCCATTTTGGTGCTTTAGAAACGTTTTGAGTTGATGCTTAGGAATGTTATGGGTTTATGCGCTTTTCAAGTGTATTCCATAAATCGCACACCTGGGTGCTGATTGTCTCTTCGTCAGCGCAAGGTGCGGCGTATTCGGTAACACATTGGCACTTTATTTGTGCCGCCGTAAATGCCGGGTCGAAATTGATTTTGCCCAGGGTCGGAATTTCGTGCCGGGCCGCTTCAGCGCAGATTGAATCGCCCAGATCCGGGTTGATATCGTACTTGTTAATACACAGATATGCAGGGATTTTGAAATGGTCACAGAGTTGTGCCACTCGCTCAAAGTCGTGTGCCCCGGAAACCGAGGGTTCGGTGACGATAAGAACTCCATCTGCTCCGGTGATGGAGGCGATAACCGGACAGCCGATTCCCGGAGGTCCATCCACAATCACCAGCTTCGCATTCTGAGCTTCGGCTACTGCACGCGCTTCACGCCTCACCAGACTCACCAGCTTGCCGGAATTCTCCGCCCCGATATGCAAACGCGCATGCACCATTGAGCCAAAACGGGTGGAGGATGTGTGCCATACGCCGCATTCAGCTTCGGGGAAGTCGATCGCCTCGGCCGGGCAGAATTCCACGCATACCTTGCAACCTTCGCATGCATACGCATCGACTTGAAAAGCTCCGCTTTCACCCTGGGCGATAGCGTCAAAAGTGCAGTACTTCTCACAGAGTCCGCAAGCGGTGCAGGCCTCCTGGCGGATCACCGCTTCATGTCCACTGCTGAAGGTGTGACTCTGCTCAATCTCCGGATTCAGGATAAGGTGCAGATCGGCGGCATCCACGTCGCAGTCGGCACATACACTGTTGTGCGCCAGATGGCAGAAAGCGGCAGTTAAGCTGGTTTTGCCGGTGCCACCCTTGCCGCTGATTACGACCAACTCCTTCATGCCAATTCCTCCCGCTGCATGATGTGCTGCAGCATGGTGTGCAGTTTATCCTTCAACACAGGTGAAGCATCGCATAGAGAATCTCCGCGTGAATACGCCTCTGCAATGCCGCGCTCCCAGGGTATCTCCAGTGCTATATTTATCGCGTTGGTGTCGCAGTAATCGCGCACCCCGTTATCTCCAGTGTCGGAGCGGTTGATAACCACGCCAAAGGGCAGTTTCAGCTGACGCACGGTTTCAACTGCGAGTTTCAGATCGTTTAGTCCGAAAGGGGTCGGCTCCGTTACCAGGATTACAAAGTCGCTTCCGCGTACGGCGGTGATCATGGGGCACGATGTGCCCGGTGGGCAATCGAGGATGTTGAGCGCTTCACCTGCGCCGACGTTTTTTACCGCGCGTATCAGGGGAGGAGCCATAACCTGTCCTATGGCTAGTTTGCCACTGATGAAGTTGATGGGTGCGGCGGGATTCTTGAGTTGCACACCGCAGTCCAAGCTTCCCATGGGCATGTTCTTGTCGCTGATGGCACCTTCGGGACAGATGCGCCGGCACCCCTGGCAGCTGTGGCACAGTTCGGCAAACACCATGGCAAGCCCCCCGGCTATCGCAATGGCGTTGAATTGACACAGCTCAGCGCATTTGCCGCATGCCGTACAGCGTTGTGTGTCAATCAGCGGGACCGTGCGGTTCTGCTCGGTATGCCTGCTCCACTGCGGCTGCACAAACAGGTGTGCGTTGGGCTCTTCCACATCGCAGTCGCGCAATGTCATCGCCATGCCTGCCGCTTCCGCCAGAGCGGTGGCAAGGGTGGTTTTCCCGGTGCCTCCCTTCCCCGAAGCGATGGCAAGGGTAAAGGGGGCACCGCTGTGCTCTCTCTGTGTTTCAGGCATAGGGGGTTAACTCCAGTGAGATTCAACGTTGGCGCTCTCGGCTTCCTGCAGGTCACCATTAAGTATGGCTTTGAGTGCTTCCCCTACGCTGGATTCCCGGGAGTGATAGATCTTGACGCCGGCTGCGTGTAGCACCTCAAACGCCTTGGGGCCGCAGTTTCCGGTAACCACACCATCGGCACCGGCGTTGATTACATTCTGTGCCGCCTGAATCCCGGCACCCTGGGTGGCGTTCATGTTCTGGGTATTCTCCAGAATAGTTGCGGCATTGGTTTCGGTGTCCACTAGAATGAACTGCTTTGCACGCCCAAAGCGTTGATCCAGGTCTGAATTCAGATCCGATCCTGTAGCTGAAAAGGCAACGTTCATATGTTATTCCTCCTTGTCGAATGTGAAATATGATTCAAAGCGCGGGGAAAACCCCGCGCTTTTGAGATGGTTCTCAGGACTACTCGTTGAGCTGGTTCTTGATCTCTGCAATCTGCACTTCCAGATTCTGGGCTTTGCGGCTCAGGTCTTCTTTTAAGGCAGCTGGGGAATCCCCTGGAGCGCCACCTAAGCGCTGACGCCGGCCCTGGCCCAGACCGCGCCCAAGTCCTCGACCTCCGCCTCTGCGTCCGCCGAGTCCACCTGCAGTGCCGCGTCCTCCGGCGGTGGTGCATCCGGGCTCATTGTTTCCTGAACAATAGCCTGCGCCACGTCCGGTTCTGCTTCCGAGTCCGTTTGGTCCTGTTTTATCTCCTCTAGGCATAATATTTCTCCTGTTCGCTTTGAGATTGACGTAAATATTTGTCGTTTTTGCTTCCAGTGATCACACAATCTGGATCCGCTATATCTGCCCTGCCGGCTATATGCTGTCAGGAGGGCAGCGTTTCATTATTATGCGGCTTCCTGCTTGTAGCAGAGTTCTTTCCCCGAGGCCTGCTTTGCATACATAAGCCGCGTCCGCATCCCTGCTCGGGCATCCCTTTAGGGTTCCCGCCCTGATTACGGCGTCCGCGTTGTCTGCATCCGCATCCGGGCATGGTGCGTGCGGCAGTTTCAAGTTTTCCTGCATTCCATGCCGCCACCACCTCTGCTACGGAGCCGGAGGCAAACGGAATCACCTGCAGCCCTGCTCCATGAGCGCTACGCAGTAACGGTCGGGAAATGGCTCCGCATACCAGCACCTCTACTCCGTTGCGGAGCAAAGCGTCAATTTTGGCAAAAGGGGCCTGCGGCAGAGGCATGGTCTCACCCATAGCAGTGTTTCGGGCGGCGTCAACGATATATACGTTGCCTGCCACATCAAACACCGGGGCGATCCTCTCATTCCATATGGTTATTCCCATCTTCATTTCATTAAATCTCCCGCAGGCCATGACCCACCATGACCGTGTTTGGTGCCGTTGCGTCTGTGTTGCATTCCTGAACCCGTTCAGGCTGTGTGCATAAATATAAGCATCAGGCGTGCCAGCGTATATATGACATGGGTGGGCGTTGCGGGTTTACTGTCTCAATGTGCTGAAAGAATAGGGTTTTTCTGAAAATAAAATATATGCTGAACCCTTTACAGGTTCAGGGATGGGCAGTATGCGAAGGCAGAAGGTAGCATTGGTGCACCTTCCGGGGGAAGGCGGGTAGCGTTAGCGCTACGTCGGGCTTAGGTGGTGCTGCCATCACTGCGTCGGGGCACTTTTATGCCCAGCGCTTTTATTCTGCGGTACAGGGTGGTTTTGTGGATGCCGAGAGCGCGTGCCGCGGCCTGGCGGTTGTATTTGTGCTGCTCCAGTGCGGTGAGGATCGCCTGTTTGTCGGTGAGGTCCCGGCGGATACGGATCTCGGTGGTGGCAGAGGCGGGGGAATCGGTCGGGGGATGGTCGCCGCGCAGTTTTGCGGGCAGATGCTCGGGGGCGATCATCTCATTGCGACACAGGACAAACGCGCGCTCGATGACATTCTCAAGTTCACGCACATTGCCGGGCCAGTCATGGGCCATGAGAAGACTCAAGCATTCGGGCAGGCAGCCCTGAATGTGGCGGTTCTGGGTGTGGTTGAAGTGCTCGATGAAATGCTCTACCAACAGGGGAAGGTCCTCCATGCGCTCACGCAGAGGGGGGAGTTCGAGGGTGATTACCTGGATGCGGTAAAACAGATCCTGGCGGAAGGTGCCTTCATCCACCATCTCCACAAGGCTGCGGTGGGTGGCGGCAATGATTCTCGCTTCGAGTGCTTCGGGGTTGGTACTCCCCAGAGGTTCGAACTGATGCTCCTGCAGGACGCGTAAAAGCTTTACCTGCTGCGCCATGCTGATTTCGCCAATCTCATCCAGGAAGATGGTACCTTTTCCGGCACTGTGCAGGCGCCCGGGTTTGTCCTGCTGGGCGCCGGTGAAGGCCCCTTTTTTGTAGCCGAAGAGTTCCGATTCCAGCAGGTTGTCGGGCAGGGCACCGCAATTTACCGCAACGAAGGGTTCATCGGCACGTCCTCCGCTGGAATGGATGGCGCGTGCCACCAGCTCTTTGCCGGTGCCGGTCTCCCCTTCGAGGAGAACCGTGCTCGAACTCGCCCCCAGGGTGGGGATGAGTTCGAAGATGGGCTCCATACTTTTGCTACGGCTCACCAGATCACCCACGCGGTAGCGCTGTTTCAGGGTATTGCGCAGGGTTTCTATCTCGCTCAGATCACGAAAAGTTTCCGCCCCACCGATAATATTGCCTTCGGCGTCTCGCAGTACCGCCGTGGAGATGCTGATGGGAACGCGCTGGCCATCGGCACGGATGATAAAGCCTTCGCGCTGGACAATGGGCCTGCCACTGTTCAGGGTCTGTTCTAAAGCGCAGTTGTTTTCACACAGGCTGCAGCGAAAAACCTCTGAGCATATCTGACCGATGGCATCGGAGCGCTCCACCCCCGTGATCTCCTCGGCAGCACGATTGAACGAGGTGATGTGCCAGTCAGGATCCACGGTGAACACCCCATCGCAGATGCTCTCGAGAATGGCCTCGGTAGAGGTATGATCCAGCGCTTTATTAGGCATGTCTGCTCAACCTTGTAGCATTATCCAGCTGCGACCACGAACTGCTCTACGTGGAAGTTAGGGCGCGCTATGATGGAGATCTGTTTCTGGAAATGGCGCTCAATCTCCTCGATGACGCCGCGCTCCTCATCGTAGAGCAGGGCAGCCACATCGGGATGGACTTGGAGGTTGATGCGGTAACCCGGCAGATCGCGTGCTTCGCGTTTCAGCTTGCGGAAGATCTCAAACACCATTGTGGTGCGGCTCTTGACATAGCCCGTCCCCTCGCAGTAAGGGCAGGGTTGGCACAACGTGCGCCCGATACTCTCGCGCACGCGCTTGCGTGTCATCTCTACCAGCCCCAGCTCCGAAATTTTGAGAATGTTGGTCTTGTTTTTATCCTCTTTCAACGCTTCTTCCAGGCTTGCGTGCACCTGTTCGCGGTGGAGTTCTTTCTCCATATCGATAAAATCGATAATGATCAGGCCGCCGATATTACGCAGGCGAACCTGATAAGCGATCTCTTTAACCGCTTCGAGATTGGTTTTGAGGATGGTGTCTTCCTGATTGCGTTTCCCCACATAGCGCCCGGTGTTCACATCAATAGCTGTGAGCGCCTCGGTCTGCTCAATAATGATATAGCCCCCGCTTTTGAGCCACACCTTGCGCTCCAGGGCACGGGCGATCTCCACCTCCAGGCCGCAGGCGTCAAACAGCGGCACCTCATCAAGGTGGAGTTTGGTGTTGCACTCCAGGCTGGGCATATAAGTGCCGAGGAATTTAACGATCTTGTCGTGCTCTTCAGGTGAATCGACCACAATATCCTTGATATCTTCCGTAAGGATATCGCGCAGAACTTTACTGGTTACATCCAGATCCGAGTGAACCAGAGCCGGCGCGCTCATGTCTGCCTGGCGTGCGTCGATGTCGCGCCACAGATCCGCGAGGTAGTGCATGTCGGCCCGCAGGTCATCGTCGCTTTTCCCTTCGGCGGCGGTGCGTACGATAAAGCCGCTTTGCGGCAGACGAATCTCCTCTACAATTTCGCGCAGGCGCTCTTTCTCGTCGGGGTTTTCAATACGGCGCGAGATCCCCACATGGTCGATGGTAGGCATGTACACAAGATGGCGTCCCGGCAACGAGATGTGGGAACTGATGCGCGCCCCTTTTGTTCCCAGGGGTTCCTTGGAAATCTGCACCAGAATCTCCTGCCCCTCGCTCAAGAGGGTTTCGATGGGTGGAAGGGGGTGGACCTCTTCCGTCTCCTCTCCTTCCGTTTCGCTGGTGTCTGGTTCACTGGTATCGCTGCGCCCGTCGACGAAGTCGGCGACCGCTTCCATTTCGTCAAATACGTCTGCAACATATAAAAATGCCGCCTTCTCGAGGCCGATATCCACAAATGCCGCCTGCATCCCCGGGAGGACGCGGATAACTCGCCCCTTGTAGATATTGCCCACAATTCCCAGATCGCAACTGCGTTCGATGTAGAGCTCAGATATATGCCCGTTTTCCTGCAGCGCCACCCGGGTCTCGTGGGAGGTCTTGTTGATGACCAGTTTTTTTGCCATGGTCGAAACTCCTTTGCTGTATATGTGTAAGAAAAAACTTTATAGATGCTTTATAGGTGGAGACCCTTATCCGGGCTCGGGTGTAATATCTGTAAACCTGCGCCCAGAGGAGCAGGACTACAGATGCTCGATGCTGTGTAGCAGCAGAGTCTTCCCGGATGAGACCCCGGCGATTGCGGCCGAGGGGGCTCAAAGTGTACATTTTATGTCATGAATTGGTTTATGGCCAGTTCTGACTTTAAGAATTACAGCATTTGCGGCACATTCAGGGCTCATTTTTCATGGTAACACGGGTCTTGCATATTCCCATAGAGCGAACCTGATTGTGTTCGGCTTTGAGGAGATAGGCTGCTATTACCACCGGGCTGCCTTTGTATAATGTCAGTTCCAGGGCATCGTGATTCAGATGGAGGCCGGCGATGTCGGGGCGCAGATCCACCTCTACCGGTTTTTCTTTTTTTATCCGGGTGTAGGTGATGCTCTCGGCCTTGAGTGCAGTCGCAATGCGCTCCTTCAGATCGGCAGGGAAGGCCGGACTGAGTGGCACCCGATAGGTGCTAGTCCGGATTGCAGCGGCAGGCGTGGGACTGTTCCACGGGATCTCCACGGCATTCAGTACCGCAAAGTTCTCTGGCAGTTCCGCGTTTAGGCTGGTGTGTAGGGCGGTGACATCAGGAGCGTGCAACAGCTCCACATCGATGATCTCCGTTTCACTTTCCACCCCGGTGGGTAACGCATCGGGAAAGGAGATACGCGGATGGGGGTGAAAGCCAGCGGAGTAACGTACCGCCGCCTTAATGCGGCGCAGGGCGCGGTTTACCACGGTCATGAATTCCAGATGGCTCACAAAGCGCGCTTTGCCGCGCTTCGCCAGCTGCAGGCGCACCTTGTAGCGCTCCTCCGCTGCCGGGGTATCTGCATTTTCAGGCACGGGTTCAGGGCGAGGCAGGGCTGGCTCAGGTTCAGCATAGCGCATTTTGATGTGTTCGAAGTCGCACACGCCGCAGTTGCTGCATTGACCGTTGCGGCAGTCGGGGGTGTATTCGAGATGCAGGGCTTTGGCGCGCTCCCGGGCGAAAAACTCTTTGGGTATGCCGCAACTCAGGTGATCCCACGGCAGCACTTCGTCTTCAGCGCGACCGCGCAGGTAAAACTCCAGCTTCAGGTCGTGGCGCTCCAGCGCTTCCTCCCAGCGCGAGAACTCAAAGAAGTCGCGCCAGCTGTCAAAGCAGCATCCCAGATCAGCCGCAGTTGCGATCACCGCGCCCAGACGCCGATCGCCGCGCGCAAACAGTCCTTCAAGAGCTGAGAGTTCCGCTTCGTGCCATTTCAGGCGCAGCTTTTTCTTTTTAAGTTTGTCGCGCAGCCAGTGCTGGCGCTCTTTGGTCTGTTCCAGATTGAGTTGGGTCTCCCACTGAAACGGGGTGTGGGCCTTGGGCACAAACGTGGAGACGGCAACATTAACATCGCCTCCCCCTTCGGTGCCGCGGCCACATTTTTTGACCGCGGCCGCCAGATCCACAATCCCCTCAATGTCCTCCCATGTTTCTGTGGGAAGCCCGAGCATAAAGTAGAGCTTGATCAGGCGCCATCCCAGGGTGTAGACAGTGTGGGCGCTTGTAAGCAGGTCTTCGGCCTTGATCCCCTTGTTAATTACCTGACGCAGGCGATCGGTACCCGCTTCGGGGGCGAGGGTGAAGCCGGTCTTGCGCACCTTGCGGATTTCGTTGATCAGTTCATCGGTAAGGGAACCCACCCGCAAGCTCGGGAGCGACATGGCGACCCGATCGTCAGCGTGCTGCTCCATCAGGTGGCGCAGTAGCGGTTCGATGGCGCTGTAGTCACCACTGGAGAGCGATAACAGGGAAAGTTCGTCAAAGCCGCTGTTGTCGAGGGCGGTTTCAGCAAGTTTTGCAATGGTGGAGGCCTGGCGTTCCCGCACTGGGCGGTAGATGTAGCCCGCCTGACAGAAGCGACACCCGCGCGTACATCCACGCCCGATCTCCAGAGCAACACGGTTATGCACCGTATTCATGTATGGAATCAGCGGCTTGGTGGGGTAGGGCGCAGTGTCGAGATCGGCGAGGAAGCGTCGCGTCACCTTGGTGTGATCCGGCAGTAATGGTTCAATTTCCAGGAGAGTGCCGTCTGCATGGTAGTGCGGAGTAAAGAGCTCGGGGACGTAGATTCCCTCAATATGGCGCATTTCGTGGCGGATCAGGGTGCGGGGCAGATTGCGCGCCTGCGCAGTACGGATGGCGTTACATATCTCCACCACCGCTTCTTCTCCATCACCCAGGAGGGCGAAGTCGATGAAGTCGGCGAGGGGCTCCGGGTTGAAGGCACAGGGGCCACCCACAATGATGAAGGGGTCGTTTTCGCTGCGATCCTCGCGCCGGCGCGGGATACCGCTCAGATCGAGCATGTGGAGGATATTTGTGTAGCACAGTTCGTGTTGCAGGGTGAAGCCGATGATGTCAAACTCCGCCAGAGGAGTCTCCGACTCGAGGGTGCTCAGCTTCGCGGAGTTCTGGCGCATCTGTTCCGCCATGTCGGGCCAAGGGCAGTACACACGCTCGGCGGCTATCCATGTTTCCTGATTGAGAATGTGGTACAGAATGGCACTGCCCATATGGCTCATGCCGATTTCATAAGTGTCAGGGAATGCCAGAGCGTAGCGGATATCTACATCTGCATGGTTTTTACGGACGGAACCGGCTTCGCCGCCGAGATATCGTCCCGGACGGCTTATATTTAACAGGTTATCGCAGGAGTTCATGACTGACTTTCAATATTGGGGCAGAAAAATAGTACAATCTACATTGATGCCAAGGTTCCTGACAAGCATTTTCAGGCGTGCTAGTATGCACGCACTAACTTTGTTAAAGTTTAGTTTTAGCTACGGTTGCGGTACGAAGTGGAACCTGTCTGAACAGATACGTGAACCCTAAGTAGTAGGCTGTAGCAAACCTTATTTAACATAGATACGGAGATTATATGACCAGTTCGACACAGGAGAATTCGCTGGAACATTTACCTGTGCCTTCCCCTACTGTAGATATTCATATCCACAGCATTGCCTCCGGGCATGCGTTTAGTACTGTGGAGGAGATTGTCGCTGCGGCAGACGAACGCGGCCTTGAAGGGGTGTCTATTACCGATCACGGTCCCGCACTCCCGGGGGGACCCCATCTGTATCATTTCATGGCGCTGCGCTTTATTCCCGAAGTTATGCAGGGGGTAAGGGTGTTGCGCGGCATAGAAGCCAACATCCTCAATGAGGGAAAATTGGATGTTGGCGAAGATGCCCTGGAGCAGTTGGATATCGTCCTTGCCGGGTTTCACGAAGGCTGCGGTTACACGGGTCACAGTGTTGTGGAGAATACCCGCACCCTGCTCAAGGCGATGGAAAATCCGTGGGTGGATATCATCTCCCATCCGGGTAATCCCGCGTATCCCCTAGATTATGCGGCAGTAGTGGAGCAGGCAGTGCGCACCGACACCGCACTGGAGATCAACAGTTCCTCCTTTTCCATCAGCCGTAAAAACAGCGCACCCAACTGTCTGGAGATCGCACGCCTGTGCGCCGAAAAAGGCGCTCCGGTTGCCATCGGTAGCGATGCGCATATCAGCAGCGGGGTCGGCAAGTTTGCTCATGCTCTTGAGGCGCTGGAGCAGGGAGGGATTCTTCCGGCCCAGGTGGTTAATCGAAACCTGGAGGCTTTGGTAGCGTTTCTGCAACGCATGGGGTGTCGGCCCGATCTGCGTGCGGGAGTGTAGCGATGTTATTTCAAGCGCAACGCGAGTTGATTGTAAAGTACGGGCTTAAACTCATCTCCTCCGGTTTGACCACCGGCAGTGGCGGCAATCTGAGTTGCCTGTGCCGCGAGCACGATCTGGTTGCCATCGGCCCCAGCGGGGTAGACTATGCCGATGTGGGCGTGGAAGATGTGGTTGTTGTGAACCGCGCCGGTGAAGTGGTGGAGGGTGATCTCAACCCCTCAAGTGAACTGAGTTTTCACCTTGCGCTGTATAATGCACGCTCCGATGTGAATGCGGTGGTGCACACCCATTCGGTATATGCCACCACCATGGCGTGTCTGCAGTGGGAAATTCCAGCGGTGCATTATCTTGTCGGTTTTGCGGGTAACAAGGTGCCCCTGGCACCCTACGCCACCTTTGGTTCCACCGAGCTGGCACACAACGTGGTGCGCGGCATGGGGGACTGCAACGCCGTGCTCCTCGCCAATCACGGCCTCGTAGCGGTGGGTGGAGATATGTCCCATGCCTTCAATGTTGCCGAAGAGATTGAACTCGTAGCGCGTATCTACTATCAGTGTCGCAACGTGGGGACACCGGTACTGGTGCCGGACGCGGAGATGGAAACGGTGCTGGAGAAATTCAAGACCTACGGCCAGCAGGAGAATAAAACAACAGGTTGAGCAAGGAGTCTGCAAGTCGCTCTGACAGGATATCCAAATTACCGAATGGAGATTATTCATCAGAAGTACTCACATGACGTGGGCGGTGGCCCACACCACCTTTTCCATTCTGAATATGTAGGGGCACCTCCCTGTGGGTGCCCTAGTTCAAAGCCGCAGTATCGTCAACGATGGAATGGGCAGGCACGGGGCCAGCCACTACACAGGCGGTCCATCTTTTCGCCTCCTCGCAGCAACGCTTAAGGCTGCAGCGCGAAGGGGGGAAGGTGTTGTGCATAATTTGTTACAACAGAAACGAACCAGATGTCTCAAATACAGGAGAACTTAAGGAATGGAAAACGCATGCAAAACCGAAGCGGTGCAGGTAAGTGACGGAATCTACTGTGTGCCGGTGAACCTCCCCGGTACCGAGCTGTTTGAGGGGATGTGGCCCATGCCCGACGGGATATCCCTGAACTCCTACGTGGTAAAAGGGGAGCAGACCGCGATTATCGATCTGATTGAGGATATGGACGGTCAGG
>JAWOFA010000086.1:0-15111 GCA_046482505.1 Desulfuromonadaceae bacterium
ACAGACTCGCAGAAAATGAGCTTTACGTAGCGCAATTTTACCTGAAAAATGAGCGCTATGAACCTGCACGAGCGCGACTGGAACATCTGCGACAGAAATATCCGGCATTTTCAGAAATTCATAAGGCTGAATTTCTCCTTGCCAAGGCATATTATTTCACCGATGACAAAGAGAAAAGCAGCGCTCTGCTAGGCGCCCTGGAAGACAAAATCGAGGATGAGGATCTGCGTAATGAATTACGCGATTTCCTCGAGGACAACGACCTCTAACACCAATTCCGGAACCACACATTGGTAGAATCCCTGCGGCAGTCAGGTTTCCATATCCTGGCTGCCGCTTTTTCAATTCTTACCTATCCCTTCACTCCCTGTACCTGAACACTTCAAATACGCAGCTCCCCGGGTACCTTTACCACCACTTTATCCATCAGCGTAAAACTTACCATATTCTTTTTTATATGCTTTACCTCATTCTCGCAGCAGCACTGCAACTTTTTTAATAAAAATAGAACAGAGTGTGTATTTATTAAATATCCCGACTTCTGCCTGGGCATACCAACGGGTATTTTCATACACTCATCTCATACAGCACCAGACATAGACAAACAAATTACCTACCTGTTCCGCACACTTACGGAAGTCTTTTTCGCAAAACAGCTTCACATATCCGAGCCTATCACATCGCAGAGCTTACTACATTTCACTTGACAGGATTTTCCACATATATTATACGAGGGTTTCAGAACATAGTTTTAGTATCACACATATATCTCATAAATATGTACCCTGCCGTTTTGGTCGCTTACATCTACTTTCAGTACTGCGACACACGGCGTATAACATTTGAACCACCGTTGTTATGTGCCTCTTAGGCACGTCTGTTTTCGGCACATGAATGTCTGGGCTGAAAAGCAAATTATCCAATCCGAATCAAGGAGGAAAACCCGATGTCAGAATTTGGTAGTCTCGAAACACGTGTACGCCGCAAGACTCTGCTCGACAAGGTGATGGCACCTGAAGACTGTGTACAGTTTTTTAAAGATGGTATGGATCTGGGCTGGTCCGGTTTTACTCCAGCCGGTTATCCCAAAGCTGTACCCATCGCTCTCGCGGATCACGTGGAGAAAAACAACCTGCAGGGGAAAATGAAATTCAACCTGTTCATTGGTGCCTCTGTAGGGGTTGAGACTGAAAACCGCTGGGCCGAGCTCGACATGATCGACCGCCGCTGGCCATACCAGACCGGCAAGAGCATTGCGAAGGGAATCAACGAGGGGCGCATCCGCATGGGTGACAAGCACCTTTCCCTCTTTGCACAGGATCTGGGCTACGGTTTTTATACTCCGAAAATTGATGTAGCCATCATCGAAGTATCTGCCATAACTGAAGATTGCGGTCTCGTACCCACCTCTTCCTGTGGTGTTATCGGCGAAATTCTGAAGATTGCTGACAAGATCATTGTTGAGGTAAACACCGGACAGCCTTCCTTCGAAGGGATGCACGACTGCCTCATACCGCGCAATCCGCCCAATCGTCAGCCGTTCCTGATCAACAAGGCGGATGACCGCATTGGCGATCCGGCATTCCCCTGCGATCCGGATAAAATCGTTGCAGTAGTTGAGTCCAAGCACCGTGACAAAGGGCGTGCATTTACTGATGCGGATGAGAAATCTGAAGCCATTGCCGGACACATCATGGACTTCTTTGCTGCCGAGGTTAAAGCAGGACGCCTGCCGGAAAACCTTCTTCCCCTCCAGTCCGGCGTAGGCTCCATTGCCAATGCCGTAGTTGGCGGACTCGCCAACGGTCCGTTTTCAGACCTCACCGTATATACCGAGGTTCTCCAGGACACAATGCTGGACCTGTTCGACTCAGGCAAGCTAAACCATGCCTCAGCGTGCTCCCTGTCCCTCTCTGAAGAGCCGGGTTTCCCCCGCTTTTTTGACAACTGGGACAAATATGCTGACAACATTACTCTGCGTCCTCTGTCTATTTCAAACGCACCTGAGCCCATCCGTCGTCTCGGGTGCATCGCCATGAACACTCCGGTTGAGTTCGACATGTACGCACATGCCAATTCAACCCTGGTTGCCGGTACCCGTATGATCAACGGCCTTGGCGGTTCAGGTGACTTCCTGCGTAACGCATACATCTCCATTATGCACAGCCCGTCGACCCGTCCGAGCAAGACAGATCCCAACGGCATCACCTGCGTGGTTCCAAAAGCTCCGCACATTGACCACACCGAGCACGACCTTGATGTTCTGGTTACCGAGCAGGGTCTCGCCGATCTGCGCGGCCTGGCGCCGAAGGATCGGGCACAGAAGGTTATTGACATCTGCGCACATCCTGAATACAAGCCCATCCTGCAGGACTACTTCGACCAGGCCTGCAAGGAGACCATCAGCAAAGGTATCGGGCATGAGCCGCAGCTGTTCGATCGCTGCTTCAAGATGCAGCAGAACCTTGCTGCCAATGGCACTATGAAAATCAAGAACTGGGACATGAAGATCGATCTTTGTGAATAGCAGGTCGCTGTTTAAACCTCCCAAGTAAGACCAAGCCCCGCTGTACGCAGCGGGGCTTTTTTTGTATTTGTATTTATTTTGAACACTTCAGTCTCTTCAAATACTTCCCTTCCATAACTCCACACTTAAAGCACAAAGACAATTAGAAAAAACAATTATCAATAATAAAACACCATATCTGTAATATGAGTAAAAAAATATTCTATCTTCAAAACAAAACCATAAATCGACTGTTCAATAAAAAGCCTTTTTACCACTAAAAATCAAGCATTTAGTATATTATTTTCTCAGATAAATGCCCGCCACTATGCGCAACAATTATCTAAGCATATATTCTTTTTTAGCTTGACTAACATTACCACGCGTAATATAGGTAATTACATAACGGTATTTTATTTTGAAAAAAGGTTGGAGCCAGCAGAATTCACGCTTCGTTCTAAGCACCATGTTCAATGATTTTAGACCCGAGAGCATCTGGCGGGTCTCCTGTTTTGCGGGTTTTATGGGGTTGGCATAAACACCTGACATTTGATTACCAACCTATCTGGACACAACGTTACAAGAAGGAGGAACGCATGGCAGACAGACTTGAAGACAGGGTTCGCTGTAAAGAGCTACTCAACAAGGTTAAAACTCCGGAACAGTGTATCGACTATTTCAAAGACGGTATGAATGTGGGCATGTCCGGGTTTACCCCGGTGGGGTACCCCAAGGTTGTCCCCATTGCCCTGTGCGATCATGTGGAAAAGAACAACCTGCAGGGGAAGATGAAACTGAATCTGTTTATCGGCGCTTCAGTGGGTGCGGAAGTCGAAGATCGCATGGCGGCTAACGATATGATTGACCGGCGCTGGCCCTATCAGACCGGCAAAGAACTTGCCAAGTCAATCAACAGCGGTAAAATCCGCATGGGTGACAAGCACCTGTCCATGTTTGCCCAGGACCTTAAATACGGGTTTTACACCAAGGACAGTGGCGGCGGATTGGACGTTGCCGTAATCGAGGCTTCTGCAATTACTGAAAACGGCGATATTGTTCTATCCGGCTCCGTCGGCACCTCTCCAGAAATCATCGACATTGCAGACAAAATCATTGTCGAGATTAACACCGGACTGCCCTCTTTTGAGGGGATGCACGACATCTATATGACGGACCTACCTCCATACCGCACCATAATCCCCATCACTGATGCCAAACAGCGCATAGGAACTCCCTACGTTCCCACAGACAGCAGCAAGATCGTTGCTGTTGTTGAGTCTCAGTTACCCGACAACGGACGAGCCTTGCGCGGCACCGACCCCGTGGCTCAATCCATTGCTGACAACATCGTTGACTTTTTCTCTTCAGAGGTCAAAGCTGGGCGCCTGCCCAAAAACCTATTACCCCTGCAATCCGGTGTAGGCTCTATTGCCAATGCGGTAGTGGGTGGCCTGACCGAATCTCCATTTGAAGATCTCATCATCTTTACTGAGGTTCTGCAGGATACTTTTCTCCCCTTCATGGACTCGGGTAAATGCAAGTATATAAACTGCACCTCGTTGTCGCTGTCCAACGAGGCATTTAAAGAGTGGTGGGAGAAGTTTGACAAATACAAAGACCTTGTAATGATGCGCCCACAGCAGATATCCAACAATCCGGAGGTTATCCGGCGCCTTGGCGCTATAGGCATGAACACTCCACTTGAGTTCGATATTTTTGCTCACGCCAACTCAACGCATGCGGGCGGCACCAAAATGCTCAACGGCATAGGCGGCTCCGGGGATTTCGAGCGCAACGCCTATATCTCCATGATGCACGCCCCGTCCTGCCGTCCGAGCAAGAGCGGCGACGAATTCGGAATCTCCGGCGTTGTTCCGCAGGTTCCGCACGTGGATCATACCGAACACGACATAGATGTTCTGGTTACCGAGCAGGGCCTCGCGGATCTTCGCGGTCTGTGTCCGGTAGATCGCGCACGCTGTATTATCGACAAGTGTGCCCACCCGGCTTACAAGGACTACCTCACCGATTGGCTCGATCGTGCCATAAAGAAAACAGGTGGACACCACGAGCCTGTCCTTCTCAAAGAGCCCTACGATCTCCACATCAGCCTGGAGGAGAACGGCACTATGCGATTCTGGGAAAAGTAGAGCTTTAAGAACAGGGCCATTATGGCCGCCATGTAAAAAGCCCCTTGGTTTCAAGGGGCTTTTTTATGACTCTTATTCTACGGGAGGTGAATTCAGACACACATAAATATGTCAGCGCTTTTTGCGACTGCGCGGATGGGTTTTGTCATACTCTGCCATCATTTGCTCGCTGCTCACATGGGTGTATTTCTGTGTTGTTGAAAGAGATACGTGACCGAGAAGTTCCTGGATGGCGCGTAGATCAGCACCGTTATCCAAAAGATGGGTAGCAAAACTGTGGCGCAGGCTGTGGGGCGTTGAAGCGCTCGACAGCCCGGCTGCCAGCAGCAGATTCTTCATATGGCGTTGCACACTGCGCGGGGTTATCCTGTCGCCATAGCGATTGAGGAATACCGCTGCTTCACCTTCTCTAGCGACTTCTTCACGCTGCTGCAGATAACGGCGCACGGCATGTAACGCTTTGGTGCCAACAGGAACGATGCGCTCCTTACCCCCCTTGCCCAGCACTCGCACCAGCCCCTTTTCCAGGTCAATATCCGGCATATCGATACCCGTAAGTTCGCTAATGCGTAAACCGCAGGAATACAGAAGCTCAAATATTGCAAGATTACGGTTATCCATCCAACCCGGGCCCGAAATACTTTCGAGAAAATGGTACACGCCGTCAATATCCATCACTCCGGGCAGACGCGATTCAACCCCGGGGCGGCGCACAGCATCGAAGGGATTTACATCGAGACCAAGGCGACGGGTGGCGTAGGCATAAAAACCCCTCAAAGCTGAAACCTTGCGCGCAATGGTGACTTTTTTCTGACTGCGCCGCAATTGTGCAAGCCAACGCCGTACCTGCGCTCGCGTAACCGCGCTGAGCAATACAGCCAGATCAGCGTCCTCATCTGCGTCCTGGCGCAGAAAGGAGCAAAAACTCAGGAGATCACGCACATAGGCACTGCAACTGCGGGGCGAGAGATTGCGCTCCACCTCCAGATAGCTGGAATAACTCTCAACCCATGGATGCATCACCCCACTTGAGCTACCTCACTAATCTCTGGAACTTTCTCAAGCAGCACACGTTCAACCCCCATCTTAAGGGTAACTGTAGCCATAGGGCAGGAGCTGCACGCCCCGGTGAGTTTAACCCGGGCGACCCCTGAATCGGTCACTTCTACCAGTTCAATATTGCCGCCATCTGCCAACATAGTGGGGCGCACTTCATCCAGCGCCTCCTCAACCCGTTCCTCTAATGTCATATTTTTCCTCCAGGTTAATAAGGCTCAAGCAGAGAATAATTCTCTGGAGCACATCAAAATTGAGCTGCAATATCGGCCACACTTCTGCTACACAGCAGTTCGGGGTTCCCCACACCTCGCCCCTGTATCAATACCTTGAATGTATCACCCATGCCACTATCGGGGAGGATAAGATTTTTCAATGTCATACGCAGAGCCATCGCCTCATCGGGATCTGTTTTCTGCGCCTGCAAACGCATCAGCTCCTCCACAAATCCAAGCCCCATAAGAAAACGATACTGTTCACCGAAGTACATGGTCTCGAGACCTGCATTTTCCCCGCTCAGTTGCAGGAGGGTAAAATCCACATGAGCAGTTATATCCTGTTCACCCACATTCTGGTACGGATTGTCGTTGGCACTATGGCGCGCATAACACATCAGAGAACCATTGCGGCGGTAGGGGGCATATAATTCCACAGACGGATATCCGTAGTCCAAGGTAATGACGAAGCCGTGTTCCAGTTTCGTTGAGACCTGTTCCATCCACTCTGCTGCTGCAAGACACAGCTCAGCGCGGTTCCCCTCGGTCGGCTCAATCCCGAGTCGGGCAAAATGATCGACTATGGTGTCTGTAGCAGGGATAAGCTTTTCTTCAATGATGCCATCACGCTCAATAACGCGTACTTCATACAGGCTACCGTCATGTTTCTCCACTACCTGAACGGGAAACGCATCCACAAGTTCATTGGAGAGAAAGCACCCTTTCACCGACTCCAGCTCTTCCAAGCTGCTCCAGCGCACGCAAGAATACTCATGCAGGAGATCGGCCTGACGCTTTCGATTCTCGGGACTGATCTCTACAATACAATAGTCGAGTGCCGCATAACACTCCGGTGCATGGGTATGCATTTCAGTGATAATATCAAGAGCCAGATGTCCATCACCCGCCCCCTGCTCAACTACAGTAAAAGTTGAGTCCCCCAGGTGAGTACACATCTGCGCTAATTGACGAGCCAGCAGGGCACCAAACAATTCATGCACACTGGAGGAGGTGAAGAAATCGCCACCCTTGCCGATGCGCTCCCGATCCTGCATGTAATATCCGTAGCGTGGATGGTAGAGACACAACTGCATGTAATCGGCAAAACTCAGGCCTGCATCGCCTTGCTGGCGGATGTTCTCAATAATGATGGGGTACAATTTGTCAGCTGTGGGTTGCTGCTTCATTTCTTTGCTTTACTCCTACATAGTTAAGGACCTGTGAATTGGACGCCCCACAGTTGATAAGTGCGCTCGACACGGGTGTCCAAATCTGTTTAGACCCCGGTATATATTAGTAATTGTTTCCCGACACCTATCTGTGCCATGATAGCGGGGTTTTTAGAATTCTAAATAATTCATATCGTAACATAGCACACAGGAGAAAACAGTATGAACCGCCATCTTGCCCTGGAACTCGCCCGGGTTACCGAAGCCGCAGCGCTTGAATCGGGACGCTGGATTGGTAAGGGAGATAAAATTTCTGCAGATGATGCAGCCACCACCGCCATGCGCAATGTACTTGGAACCATGGATATCTGCGGCACAGTAGTAATCGGTGAAGGGGAGATGGATGAAGCGCCCATGCTCTACATTGGAGAAAAAGTGGGCAGCAGCGAATACCCGGCGGTGGATATCGCAGTCGACCCTCTCGAAGGTACGACCCTTTGTGCCAAGGGGGGCAACGGCGCCATCACTACCATTGCCCTGGCACCGGCAGGCGGGTTTCTCAACGCCCCGGATATGTACATGGATAAAATCATAGTGGGCCCCGATGGGCGTGGTAGCATAGACATTGATGCTTCACCGGCAGACAATCTGCGCCGTCTGGCACAGGCGAAAAACTGCAACATCGAGGATCTGACTGTAGTTCTTCTCGATCGACCGCGCCATGATAATATTATGTCGGATATTCGCAAGGCCGGAGCATGTATCCACATGATCACCGATGGAGATGTGGAACCAGCAGTTGCAACAGGAATTGCAGATAGCGGAGTGGATATGGTCCTGGGTGTTGGTGGCGCACCTGAAGGAGTACTCGCCGCCGCGGCTGTGAAATGCACTGGTGGTGACATGCAGGCGCGTCTTGTATTTACGACCGATGAAGAGCGCGAGCGTGCCCCCGGAATGGGGATTAACAACCCGGACAAGATCTACACCCTCGAAGATATGGCTGCCGGTGATGTGTTTTTTGCCGCTACCGGGGTTACTTCAGGATCGCTGCTGCGCGGCATACGTTACTCTTCCGCTGGTGCACGCACCCATACCGTAGTGATGCGCTCCAGAAGTCGCACGGTGCGCTTCCTCGACTCATTCCACTATTTTGACCATAAACCCACTTACTGAACCCGCGCGCAATAAAGCAAAGTAAAGCTAATAACTTGTCAATACAATGTGCACTTGCTAGAATTGCAGCGTTTTATTTACTGCTATGGCATTATGCACTAGGGGGAAAGCATGGCTATTGTTACAATTTCACGCGAAATGGGCAGCGGCGGTTCCATCATAGCCTCGGCTCTGGCGGACAAACTCGGATACACCATGGTGGATGGAGAAACCATCCTCAAGGAAGCAGAAACCCATGGACTCTCACTTGATGCGGTGGAAAAGGCAGACGAAAAGCCCCCTGCATTTGTTGAGAGTCTTGATGCCCGCATTGAAGTGGACATTCACCGCATTCAACAGATCATTCTCGAGTATGCCCTGCGCGGCAATGTAGTGATCTACGGACGCGGAGGTCAGGATATTCTTGAAGGGGTGGAGAGTGTACTGACTACACGCATTATTGCCCCTCTGGAATTGCGTGTAGAGCGCTGGGCTGAGCGCGAGTGGCTCGACCCTGATCTGTCACGTATCCTCGTGCGCAAAAGTGACCAGCAACGCGATGGTTTCATCAAGTACTACTTCGACCGCGACTGGAACGATCCCTCCAATTACGATCTGGTTATCAATACTGCAAAGATTTCAGAAGAGATGGCGGTTGAACTTATAAGCCACGCTTTGCAGGAAAAACACCTCATCGAACAGCGCGACTCCTCCAAAGAACGTCTGCGTGAACTCATCCTGCGTAAAAAGTTTGAGATTGAACTGATACGCTCACCCGACATTGATGGTTACCACATGCAGATCGATATCAGGGATGGATGTATCATTCTTGATGGACATATCCACAGCAACACCGAGCGCGAAGTCATTCACGAAATAATAAACAATCAGCAACCTGAATATAAAATCAAGGACCAGCTGAAGGTGTTTGCTTATCACGTGAACCCCACAGAGGTATAAAACTTCACCCCTTGGATGTCTGACGCTGTTGAGTGTTGGAGAATCACCGCCCGACTCATGGGTGACACTTTATCCAAGTAGCCACCACGTACAGATACCTTTGCGGCCCTTGTCAGTGACATAAACGATGACCAAAAAAACCTCACGCAGCACCCTCGGCATAAGCACTCTTGAAGACATCACTACCCTGATCCTGCAGTCGCACGACCTGTATGAGACCCTGGAAAATGTTGCAGAACTGGTCTCCAGGCGAATGGGGTCGGCCGTGTGCTCTATCTACCTGCTTGAGGATGACGGCAACGAACTGGTTCTGCAGGCAACTAAAGGACTTCCGCCCGAAACCGTAGGCCAGGTGCGCATGCATCTGGGTGAGGGGCTCGCGAGTCTTGCCATTGAAGAGTCCCGTCCTATATCAGTAATCAACCCCGCCCAGCACCCACGCTACCGTTATTTCCCCATCACTGAAGAGGAGCGTTACGCCAGCTTCCTTGCGGTTCCCCTGCTGAATCGCAGACAGGCCATCGGGGTTATCGTTATTCAGAGCACGAAACAGCGCGCATATCCTGCGAGTGAAATCAGTGCACTTACCACTATTGCATTCCAGATCGCTGCTGTGGTCACCAACGCCAAATTGCTTGATTATGTTAGCCATGCCTACACCAGCAGCGCAGGTCCAGGTGATGAAGATTTCAGTGGCGGTATCAGGTTAAAGGGTACCATCGCCTACCCGGGGGTCATTTCGGGGCCAACCTATATAATGGATAACCGCTGCGGCTTTGCTGATGTGTTCGATGAAGCTGACACTGAGGTGGAGCGTGAATTAAGCCGGCTACAGGATGCTCTGGAGGAAACGCGCATCCACACCCTGATGCTGGAGAAGCGGGTTGCGCGCAAGCTCTCAGAAGAGGATGCGGCGATCTTCCACACCCACCTGATGATCCTTGAGGATCGTGCGTTTCAGGACCAACTCGCCAGTGAGATTGAAGCAGGCCACAGCGCTCCCTATGCGCTGAAAAAGGTGATCAGCAGCTACACCGAAACATTTTCCGACATGGAAGATCCCTACCTGCGAGAGCGCGCCACGGATATCGTTGATATCGGGCGCCGCATGCTTTCGAGCCTTACCGGGCAGAGCAGCAAAGCAATGAAACTCAAGCAGAAGGGAATTCTGCTTGCGCATGAGATTCTCCCTTCGGATATGGCCGTTATCGAACATGAAAAGCTCCTGGGGATTGTCACTGAATCCGGCGAGCGCAACTCCCACGCTGTCATAATGGCAAAATCCCTTGGAATTCCGGCACTCGTTGGAGTCAAGGGGGTTACCAATCGTGCAGTGCCGGGGGAATTAATCATCGTTGATGCAAACTCCGGATGTCTGTACCTGAAGCCGTCAGAGGCGATCATTGAGGAATACCAGCGCCTCGAAGAGGACTGCAGTAAAGAACTCAACCGTATCAACGAGTATCGTCTCCGCCCTGCTCTCACCCGTGACGAGGTCAATGTTACCATGCGCGCCAATATCGGCCTGGTGAGCGACGTGGACATTGCCCTGCGCAATGGGGCCCAGGGGGTTGGTTTATACCGCACGGAATTCCCCTACATGACGCGCAGCAATTTCCCCGACCGTCAGGATCAGTACCAGCTGTACCGCAAGATTGTGGAGAGTTTTGAGGGGGAGTCGGTAACCATTCGCACCCTGGATATTGGGGGAGATAAGTCACTGCCTTATTTCAACCTCCCCCATGAGGACAACCCCTTCATGGGCTGGCGCTCCGTACGTGTATCTCTGGACAATCCCGACATCTTCCGCACCCAGATTGAAGCTATTCTGATGGCAAGTGCGCATGGTTCGGTAAAACTGCTGTTCCCCATGATATCGGGGATTGAGGAGATACAGGCGTGCAAGGAGATGGTTGAGGAATCGAAGGATAATCTACGCCGGGAAAACATCCCCTTCTGTGAAAACATCCCCCTCGGCGTGATGATAGAGGTGCCGGCAGCGGTACAAATGTGCAAGTTTCTGGTAAAAGAGGTAGATTTCTTCTCCCTCGGGACAAATGATCTGATCCAGTACATGCTCGCCGCGGATCGAAACAATCAACTGGTAAATAAATACTACAACCCTCTCCATCCTGCGGTACTTCAGGCAATAAAGTACGTCGCTGACACGGCGCGCAAGGAGGGCAAAGGGGTATGCATCTGTGGTGAGATGGCTACTGATCCGGTGAACTTTACCGTATTACTCGGTCTGGGGATTCGGGAATTCTCCGTGGTAGCTCCCTTCATTCCCCGAATCAAAGCGTTTCTCGCAGATATTGAGTACACCAGAGCCACAGAAATCACCCACGATGTTCTAGAAATGGGGAGCGCTACCGAGATTCGGGAATATCTGGTTGATGCCCTACTGAATATGCACAAAAACGGCGGTCTGTAATCCCCACTCCGTATTTATTCCAAGAGAAAAGGAATCCTTATGCTTTTTGTTATTCACTGTTTCGACAAAGATCATCAGTTGGAATTACGCCAGCAAACCCGTCCCGAGCACGTCGCCTACCTTGAGAAGTTTGGGAACCAGATCAACGCCGCCGGACCCACCCTGGATGAAGAGGGAAACATGAATGGTTCTGTGATTGTATTCGAATGTGCCGACGCACAAGAAGCACAAAGGTTTGCCGCCAATGACCCCTACGCCAAAGCGGGGCTGTTTCGCGAAGTGGTCATCCAGGCGTGGAAGAAGGTTCTGCCCCGAGGTTGAGTTTCCACAGATCACAATGACACGCCTCGCCGCAACCAGTAAATACAAAAGCCGCACCCAATTGAATTGAGTGCGGCTTTTGTATTACATGCTGTTTTACACCAAAGGCTTTACTTATCCGCCTCTTCGGCCATCAGACGCGCTATAGATTCTGAAAATGCCACCGGATCGCGCGGTTTATCACCTTCGAGCAACAGGGCCTGATCGTAAAGGAGGCCGATGTACTCCTTGAGCCTCGGACTATCCTTATCGGAAGCGAATACCTGTTTCATCTTTCCGATCAGGTTGTGCCCGGGGTTGATCTCGAGCACGCGCTGCCCCTGAGGCACATCCTGCCCCATGGCTTCAAACATCTTCGCCATTTTGGGATCCAGGTCATGCTCTCCAGCTACAAGACATACGGCAGAATTCTTCAGACGCCCGGAAATCCTTACATCTTCCACCACATCCTTGAGCTCTTCCTTCATCATTTCAAGGAGATCGCCAAACTCTTTTTTCCGCTCTTCCTTGTCGGTCTCGCCCAGATCCAGATCGCCCTTGATCGCCGACTGGAACTGCTTCTCCTTGTACGCACCCAGACCGGAGATGATGATGTCGTCAAAATCATCGGTCATAATCAGCACTTCAATTCCCTTCTCCTTGAATACTTCAAGATAGGGAGAAGCTTCGGCACTGGCACGATCCCCGCCGGTAATGTAGTAGATCTCTTCCTGATCTTCGGGCATCCGCTCCACGTACTCGGCCAGGGTGGTGGTTTCACCCGGTTTGGTCTGGGTTGATTCAAACAGGAGTAGATCGGCAATGGTTTCGCGACGTTCAAAATCGTGATGCACCCCCTCCTTGAGGATGCGCCCGAACTCGGCGTAGAACTCCTTGTACGCCTCGGGTTCCTCTTTTTTCATGTGTGCGAGGGTGTCGAGCACCTTTTTGGTGATGTTCTTTTTGATTACACTGACTGCTTTATTGTGTTGCAGAATCTCGCGACTGACGTTGAGGGGCAAATCAGCCGACTCCACCACCCCTTTCACAAAGCGCAGGTAAGTGGGGAGCATCTCCTCGCAGTTATCCATGATCTGCACCCGACGTACATACAGGGTGGGGCCGATCTTGTAATCCTGATAGAAGATATCGTAGGGGCGCTTTTTCGGAATATACAGCAGAGCAGAGAACTCTGTGGTCCCCTCGGCACGGTAGTGAATCACCTTAGCCGGATCGGTAAAATCATGAGATATGTGCTTATAGAACTCGCTGTACTCTTCGTCGCTGATCTCCTCTTTGCTCTTCAGCCAGATCGCTTTGCGCGAGTTCAAGGTCTCCTGCTCCGTTTCGGTGATGGTCTTCTCTTCATCTTCAGGATCAGGCTTGGAACGGGTGACATCCATCACAATGGGGTATTCAATGAAGTCGGAGTACTGTTTCACTATCTTACGCAGCTCGTACTCTTCGAGGAACTGCTTTTCATCCTCTTTAAGGGTCAGAATCACATCAGTGCCCTTACCCTCTTTTGAGGTAGTACCGATCGTATAGGTGCCATCTGTTTCTGATTCCCACACCACGGCGCTATCCGCATCCGCTCCGGCTTTGCGTGTAATCACAGTAACCTTGTCCGCAACCATGAATGCAGAGTAGAACCCGACCCCGAACTGGCCGATGAGCTCAGGATTTTTTTCCACCTCGCGGCTTTCGAGCAACTTGATAAACTCTTTGGTACCCGAGTGAGCAATGGTTCCAAGCGCTTCCACCGTTTCCTCTTCGTTCATACCAATGCCGTTATCGCGTACGGTAAGGGTGCCGGCATCTTTATCTGCGATAAGCTCAATCTGCCACTCATCTCCCCCTTCTGCTACGGCAGAATCGGTAAGGGCGGCATAACGCGCCTTGTCAATGGCATCGGATGCGTTGGAAATGAGTTCACGGAGAAAAATTTCTTTATTCGAATAGAGTGAGTGCACCATCAGGTCGAGAATCTTGTTAACCTCGGCCTTGAATGCGTGTTTTTCTGCGCTCATGGGAAGTAATACCTCCTGTTAAAGATTTATCGGATATATGCTGTGCGACAAATTAACCACTTAACTTTCACCGTGCCTGAAGTGGAAGCCGCGACCTCGTTACACGCGCGAAGATAATCACCCCCGGGGACGTTGTCAACCGCACGGGGGAGAAATCATTCCGAAGCGCTCCACTGCAGCGGGCATATCTTCACATTTAAGATTACCGAATGCGAGGCGGAGGTAACGCTGCTGTCCCGGCCCGAAGGCATCCCCGGGCAGGCATATCAGATCTGCCTGATCCGTAAGGAGGCGCGCAACCTGCCATGAATCAAGCTCAGGCCAGGGATGGCGAACCCAGGCAAAAAATGCTCCACTGGCACAAAGTTCGAACGGGTGCGATGCGGCTTCGAACAAAGCGTTGAAGGTGTCGTGGCGCTCCCGCATCCGGTCCGCGTTGTACGCCACCCAGGAATCGAGGTTGCGGCACCCCCACGCCAGCGCCCCCTGGGTAATGCGAGGCTGACACACCACCATACTGTCCTGGATTTTCAAAGCCTGGCGGATCAGCTCCTCTCCGGCAACCAGGGCGCCTGCGCGATAACCGGTGAGGGCAAAGGTTTTGCCGAAAGAGGCAAGGTGGATAAAATTTCCCCCCCAGTCGGGCTTACTGAACAGGTGATGCGGCTTTTCCTCCGGGGACAGGAAGGCATTGTAGGTTTCATCCAGCACCAGGGCAATATTATGGGCTGAGGCGCACTGGTATAACTCCTCAATTTCAGCCACACCTAGTATCCTGCCAGTGGGATTGCTTGGAGTGACAACCACAATGGCGCGGGTGCGCGGGTTTACATGCCGGGATATAGCGTCGATATCTGAGCCACCATCAGCAGCGGCTGAGACAAACACAGGCTTGATCCCCAGGGTATCAAGGGCCATGGGATGATCGAAATAAGCCGGGACCTGCACAATAACTTCATCCCCAGCTTCAGCCACCAGTAACATTGCAAGCCAGAAAGCCTGACTTGCCCCGATACTCAGACAGATGTTTTCGGCAGAGGGAGCCCCGCAATAGCGACGTGCGTACCAGGCAGCTACCTCGGCACGAACCTCTTCGAGCCCTTCATCGGGTGAATACATTGCCACCTCGGGACGCG
>JAWOFA010000141.1:0-9849 GCA_046482505.1 Desulfuromonadaceae bacterium
AAGAAGTCGGCGTACAAGGAAGAGCAGTTGTTCCGGCTCCATATTGCCCCTGTGCTGGCAAAGTTCACCTTCAACGACGCAATGCCCCTACACATTGAAAAGATCGGGCATAGCATGAAGAACAAGGGCAAGTCACCCACTACCATCAATTATACCTATGCCGTTGTTCGCCAGATGTGGAACCTTGCCAACGTGGACGGCATAACGGATCGGCAACACCCTACCAAGCAGATCAAAAAGCCCAAGCTGAACAACAAGCGCGAACGCTTCATTGCCCGGGAAGAAGAAGCCCTGTTACTCGATGCCCTGAAGGAGCGAAGCGAGATCACCCACGATATGGCAATGATGAGCCTTGATACTGGTGCACGATGGGGAGAACTGGCCGCACTGACATGGGACAACCTGAATCTGGAGGGGAACACCGCACGATTGATGGATACCAAGTCTGGGGATAATCGCACCATTCACACCACCACCACGCGAGTGAAGGAAATGCTACAGCGCAGACACGCCAACAGCTCAAGCCAGTATGTTTTCCCGGCGCGTGACGGCGGCATGCAGGAACAGACTAATGTTGTGTTTGCACGGACAGTGGAAGAGATCGGTCTGAATGACGGGGTTAAGGATCAGCGCAAGAAGGTATGCTTTCACACTATGCGCCACACCTTTGCAAGTCGGTTAGCTATGGCTGGAGTACCCCTGTACACAAACAAAGAGGCTATGGGCCACCATACTATTGCAATGACAGAGCGTTACGCCCATTTGATGCCGGACACATTACGCGAGGCTATGCAGGTATTGGAAGAGAAGCCGGATAACGTGGTGGAACTGAACGCGCGAAACTCAGCAAAGTAAATTCAAACAGGTGAGGGCTTTATGACCTTTGAAAATAAAATTGATCAGGTAGACCAGCAACAGCAAAAAATCATGCAAATACGCCCCCTTACCAGAGATGCATTGCTCCAGCTGCGCGAATACTACCGCATTGGCCTGACCTACTCCAGCAATGCCATTGAGGGCAATACCCTGACCGAGAGCGAAACAAAGGTGGTTTTAGAGGACGGGCTGACCATAGGCGGCAAGCCGTTACGCGACCATCTGGAGGCTGTCGGCCACAGTGAAGCCTTCAACATGGTTTATGAATTGTCGCAGTCCGGCACGATTGATGAGCAGTCCATCCTTGATATGCACCGCCTTTTCTACCAGCGCATAGATAATCAAAATGCCGGACGCTACCGCACAAAAGGGGTTATCATAACTGGCACCACCTACACGCCCCCGCCACCTTCCAAGGTAGAAGCAGCCATGCAGGAATTTGTTTCGCAGATACCGGAACAAAGAAACGTCTTGCATCCGGTGGTTTTTGCCGCATGGCTACATATCAGGCTGGCAAATATCCACCCCTTTGTTGACGGCCACGGAAGAACCGCAAGGTTGTTGATGAATCTTGCACTCATGCAGGCAGGCTACCCCATAACCATCATTCCGCCAGTGGTAAGGGGCGACTACGTAGCATCTTTGCAAGCATCCAATAAGGGCAACGATGAACCGTTTATCAACCTGCTATCCAATATGGTTTGGGAGGCACAGAGGGAATATTTGCGCCTGGTGCAGAGTCTGAATGAGGAATAGTGGGGCATAGCTCAACCGGAGAAAACACCCTCACCTGCTCCAAGAATTGGACAGCACTTCCGCCTGCTGCAGAATCAGCTCCACCGCTTCCGGGGCTTGATCCGGTGGGTATTTGTAGCGCTGCAGGGTACGGCGCACGAGTATCCTCAGTTTGGCACGTACACTCTCGCGCACCTGCCAGTCCACGGTGGTGGATTTGCGCAGTTTCTCTGTGATCTCCACCGCTATCTTTTTCAGTATTTCATCACCTAGCTCGCGCACAGCGCTTTCGTTATTCGCCAGGGCATCGTAGAATGCCACTTCATCCGGATTGAGCCCCAGAGCCGCATCGCGTTCCAGTTCTGCCTGAAACTGTTTCGCCATGGCGATGAGTTCTTCAATCACCTGGGCAGTTTCAATACCACGATTGTTGTACTTGCGCAGGGTTTCCTGCAGACGGTCGGCGTATTTCTTTTCCTGCACTACATTGCTGCGCGTCTTGGCTTTGATATTGTCCTTCAGCAGCTTTTCCAGTAGCTCTACGGCAAAATTTTTGTACGGTATCTGGCGTACATCTTCGAGAAATTCCTCCGAGAGCAGGCCGATGTTGGGTTTATCCAGTCCGCACAGGGCAAATACGTCGGTGACCCCTTCGGATATCACGGCATTATCCAGAATCTGCTTCAGGGCGGAGTTTTTCTCCTCCTCTGTGAGTTTCTTATCCACACTGGTGTGCTTGGTGATGGCGGCCTTCACCGCCGACAGGAACGCCACCTCTTTGTGATAGCTACGCGCTTCATCCAGGGTGCTGCACAGCGAGTACGCCTTATTCAGCGCCAGTACGGTGTCGATAAAGCGTTTTTTGCCGTCCGCAAGGCCCAGAATGTAATTTGCCGCAGGGATAAGCAATTTGTTGGGCTCTTCAGCAAAACCACTGTAGTCAAACCCTGCCCCCTGTGGGCCTCTGGCAAACATGCCGTGGATGATATCAAGCTTCTCCAGCAGGATAGCGAAGGCTTCTTCGGCGCTGTGGGTGGGTTCACCCTTGCCTTGGGAATCGGTGTAGTTTTTCAGGGCCTGCTTAAGTTCGTTGGCAATCCCGATGTAGTCCACCACCAGGCCGCCGGGCTTGTTTTTGAACACCCGGTTGACGCGTGCAATGGCCTGCATCAGGTTATGTCCCTTCATGGGCTTGTCCACGTACATGGTGTGGCAACAGGGCGCGTCAAAGCCGGTGAGCCACATATCGCGCACGATCACGAGCTTCAAAGGATCGTTTTCTTCCTTAAAGCGCTTTTCCAGGCGTTTTTTGGTCTGCTTGTTGTAGATGTGCGGCTGCAGCAGGGGTTTGTCCGCAGCAGAGCCGGTCATCACTATTTTTATCGCACCTTTCTCCGGGTCCGTATCGTGCCACTCCGGGCGCAGGGCAACGATTTCGTTGTACAGGTGCGCGCAGATCTCGCGGCTCATGGCGACAATCATCCCCTTGCCTTCCATGGCAGCACAGCGGGTTTCAAAATGTTCAACCAGATCGGCGGCTACCTCCTTAAGGCGTGGCCCGGAACCGACCAGCTTCTCCAGGCGGCTCCACGTCCCTTTGGTCTTCTCTCGGGTGCTGAGGTCTTCTTCGTCCTCCACCACTTCTTCCACCTGGTTGGAGAGCTCTTCGATTGCCTCGCGGTTGATATCCAGTTTTGCCAGGCGCGATTCATAGTAGATAGGCACCGTGGCGCCATCGTCTACCGCATCCTGAATATCGTAGATGGAGACGTAATCGCCGAATACTGCGCGGGTGTCCTTGTCTTCGCTGGCAATGGGGGTACCGGTAAACCCGATGAAGGAGGCGTTGGGGAGGGCATCGCGCATATGTCTGGCGTAGCCGAACTTGTAATTGCCATCCTGTTTGAGGGTGGCCTTAAGCCCGTACTGACTGCGGTGTGCCTCGTCGGAGATCACCACAATATTGTGGCGCTCGTTGAGGATGGGGTGACCGTTCTCGTCATCCAGGAGGGCGAACTTCTGCACCGTGGTAAAGACGATGCCGCCGGATTCGCGGGCAGCGAGCAACTGGCGCAGGGTGTCGCGGTCTTGTGCCTGCACCGGGTCTTGCTTCAACAACTCTTTGGCTGCGCTGAAGGTGGCGAAGAGCTGCCCGTCCAGATCGTTACGATCGGTCACCACCAGGATGGTAGGGTTATTCATCTCCGGCTGCTGTAGTAGTTTCCCCGCATAACAGCACATGGAGATACTTTTACCCGAGCCCTGCGTATGCCACACCACCCCGGCTCTTTTACTCCCCGGCTCCACCTCATCGCCCCAAGGGGCACGCTTATCCGAGATAATCTCCTTATCCGGCATCTGCGCCGCGATTACGGTCGCCTTTACCGCCTCGCGCACCGCGTGGAACTGATGATAACCGGCAATCTTCTTGATCAATTTATCCGAATCGGTCTCGAAGATGACGAAGTAACGGATGTAATCGAGCAGCAGTTCGCGGTCGAAAAATCCGCGCACCATGGTTTCCAGCTGCCAATCGAGCAGCGGCCTGTCATCCTCATGCTTAATAGTGCGCCAGGGCATGAAGCGCTCCCGGTTCGCCGTCAGGGAGCCGATCCGTGCATTGTAGCCGTCACTGATAATGACCGCCTCGTTGTACGCAAACAGATCCGCCACTTCTTCTTTATAGGTCTGAATCTGGTTGAACGCATCCCAGATGTCCACATTCTCCGCATTGGGGCTTTTGAGCTCCAGCACCACCAGGGGCAATCCGTTTATAAAGCAGACAATGTCCGGGCGGCGCAGCTGCCTGCTACCCTCAAGGGTGAACTGGTTGATGGCGCGGAAGCGGTTCGCGTTCAGGTCGCTGAAGTCGATCAGAAAGGCGCGGTCGTGAATGGTTTTGTCATCACGCTTGTACTCAACCGGAACCCCATCGAGCAGGAGTCGATGAAAAGCGCGGTTGTTTACCACGGTATCCAGGCTTTCCGGCTTGCGCACCAGGGCAACGGCCTGCTCAACGGAACTCTCCGGCAGGTGCGGGTTGATGCGTCGAAGGGCCGCTTCCAGATCGGCGAGCAACAACACCTGACGGTAGTCGGCGCGCTCGGGGGAAGGACCGTCTGGAGCCATATCGGGGCCATGGGCGGTTTCCCAGCCACATTCAGCAAACCATTGCAGGCATTGTTGTTCGAGTTGCTCTTCGGTCATTCCGTAGTACCTCCGCGGTTTCTTATCCTTGGATTTCCTGCAAAGAGCTCGTTGTAATATAGGCTTGGCGCTTATCATTAGGTGTTTGAGGGAAGGCCAGCGTAAGAGATTTATCCTCAACCATCATGCTCAAATACTGATGCCTAAGTGTATCTGCTGTTCGGTTTAGCAGCTCAGCCAAGCAGGAACGGGTAACATATTGCCCGTTACACAGCTGAAGGATGATGCTTCTCATGGTCTCTGGGGCCAGCCGCTTACTGGATGCAGAAGGCTTTGCAATATCTCTAAGTTTTTCGTAGAAATATGGTGTAAGATTCTCCAGATCATGAATTGCCGGAGCCTGCAGAGCTGGAGAAATTAAGCGTCCTAACTGATCCCTCTGATCAGCAGTTGAGTCGTTAGCGCCGGAGTAAGGTTCGGTTTCACCGAGTTCAGTGCTCTTATCACCGGAGTAGGATCCCTTATCGCCGGAGTAAATGATTTTACTGCCGGAGTATCCAGCCTTATCACCGGAGTAATCAACATTGCCGTGAAATGCATCCTGAGAAAGAGACTGATCCGCCCCGATAGATACGCCAAACACCTGTTCTGGCGTAGGTATGCCAGCTCCGGGAAGGTGGTATACAGCACCGCGACCATGGCCATTTACTTCAAGCATTCCATTTTTTACCAGTGATTGCAGGGCAACAGTGATGTCATGGGAATGATCTGTAGTGATTTCAGATATGCGACCGTGGGAAACTACTTGCTCAGTAGCCGCAGTGGCAAGTATCAAACGCTCCAGACGAGGCATAGTGCTGTATGATTTACCAAAACGCTCTTCGAGCTGCTGCTGGATCTCTTCAGGCATTAACTCCAGCATTCGAAGTTCAAGGAGTGTCTGAGGGGGCTCATCAATTTCGTAAAGAGCAGGTCGCCTCCAGTGTCTCCAGTTCCATCCGCTGTAAATCTTGGGTATTCCAGAACCCGCTCTTTCGCCCAGACCGATCATCAGAAACATCTGATGCATTATCCTGTTTCGACAATCAGACTCGCCACCCTGAACAGCTCTGTCCAGAGGAATACGCATATCGCCCGGATTCCGGAACCCGAGCATGTCAGGGCGTTTGACTACGAGCACAGACACTCGCCCTGAGAAATCCGCGTGTACCAGTGTGTTAACCAATGCTTCGCGGATGGCCTCATGGATTGGCGTGTCGTCGCGCCGTTGGCCTGCTTTCAAGCGAAACGGAACTTTTAGAGTGTCCGGGTTGGTGAGTTTTCGGTATACAATTCGATAGAAGTCAAACAGGTTTCCCGACCAAGTGCCATCAGGAACCAGGCGATCAACCCAGCGCAATTCTGTCTTGGCTTCAGGGCGCTCCTGATAATCCACAAAGTAGTGTGGCGCAGCCTCTTGAATGGCATCCCAGGTTCCAAACATCAGAAGGCCAGCCAGTGTCAGACCTTCATCTCCGCTCTCTCGCTCTCTTCGCCATCCACGCAGTTTCTTCAATAATCCGAAATCATCGTGATCAAGGAAAGGGTGTCCTGGTTTTGCGTCCTTGAGCATCTGCCGATACACGCTTAGGCTTTGTTTATCGATATCGTCCCAGCCGAAGCCAGCCATGATTTTACTGTCGCGATCATTTTCAATCTGTTCCGCCAGCATGCGCTTAACGGTTTCATCATCGCAGGCTCTATCACCCTCGTGGAGCCGGCGGTAAGTGTTTCGATGGAACGGAGTGCTCCCCAGGAAAATAGGCTTCTGTTTTCTGGTCGCTTGCGGTATGTTGATCTGAATTACTGCTCTGCCACCAATGTCCAGCACTTCTACATCAGAATCATGCAGCAAGTTAACACTGACTTTATTGGGGTTATTCAGAGTGTTAAACAGATCTGCAATTACCTTCTCTGGCTGTTGAACACCCACGATACTGAAATTGCCTTTGGGTTTTTCTTTAATGCCAAAGAGTACGACGCCACCACGAGTATTGGCAAACGCGCTGTACGTCTCCCAGAAGTCTTTGGGTAGTGCCCCTTTGCCATCTCGACCGCCCGCGAGTTTGCACTCTAGCTCGACAGACTCGGTGAGACCAGATAGCCACTCAGTTGTTTTATCTGGATCAAGTGGACTCATTTATTGAATTAATCCTCTGCTAATCAGTTTTCAAGTGACAGGAGTCTCTTTATTGAGGTCAGCTACCTTCAAGTCCTGACGAATCTTTTCCAGAGGCCCGCTCAGGGCCTTTTCCAGCCGGATCATGTGGTTAATCATCCAATCAATCATTTCAGGCCAGTTGGCTTTATCATAACCGTCTACCGGATTACTGTATTGAATCCGGCAGGATTTTCGGTCTGGCAGTGGCAGCCAGACCAGTGAATCCCCAAAATCTGCGTCGATCTTCTCCTTCTGGGCCTCCAGCTTTTCAAACACGAACTGGTTTATCTCTGGCTGTGCTCTGGCCATGGAAAACTCCACGCGAATTTCGCTCTTGCCGAAGATCAGACTGAATACCATGCCTGAGAGACCGGAGCCGGCCGATAGCCAGTGGTCTTTACCCGGACTGATATTGTTGTACAGGCTGCAGTTGCTTTGACTGAACGCCTCCAGCGCCTGCTCCCAAAATTCCAGTCGCAGCCTGTGGCTCAGCCTTTGTTCGTTACTGGCACTCTTTTCCTCATCTTCCTTGGCTATCATGCCGATCATAAAGTCCGAGGCTTCCGGAGTGGGGATGATCTGCTCCACGTTCAGGAACAGCTCGACACCAGCCTGGTAGGGCGTTACCTTGAAACACTGACAATTCACACCGAACTGGCTTAACCAGAGCACCGTATTGGTGACCTCCTTGCGGTAGTGCGCGGCCACCAGAATCAGGCGCTGGCTTTTTAGTGTGTTGAGCTGAACGGATTGCAGGTCGTCTGCCTGAAGGAACTCCAGCAACACGTTTCCCGCATCCGCTGGTTCGGTGCTTTCGTTCTGGGCTTTCTGATTAAGGTAGCGTTGAAAGATCTCTACCACCTGCTGTTTCTTCAGGTTGGCACAGTAACTGGCGTACTTGAGCACCTGCCACACCACATCCCGACTGCTATCATCAAGCTTGTTTTCGATAATGACCAGATTGCCATCCTTATCTATGGCCAGCAGATCAAGACGCTCACGGGTGTCGTCGAAGCCATCGAACTCCTTTTGGATAATTAGCAGTTCCTCGCCACCCCCCTGGGCCAGCGCCTGCGGGTAGTTCTCCAGCCATTCCTGCAGGTGCTTGCGCTCGGTAAAGCCTAAGTCGTTGAAGCGTTTTGCTTCCAGCGGATTGATGCGGTTGGCGGTGGAATCGATCTTAAACATTGGCTGGCTCCTCAATATCCGCTATTTGATCTTCAGCTTTTGTGACTGAGAGTTCACCAGAAAGGAGTTTGGGGAGTATGGTGTCTCTAATCTCAATTATATTTCTTGACTGGGTACGATTGCTTAGGATCTGCCGAAGCAAAGCATCCAACTTTGAATTAGCGATTTCTACAAGGTAGTTATACGGGAGCAATACCCGAATATCTCGGAGATTTTTAAGGCTTGCGTTAGCTTGGACACCCTGAACGACTTTAGATCGAATTTCATTTTGAGTTCGATCTGATAGCAGTATCTGCCATACAAGGGATAGATACTTTTCTTGCTCTCTGAGACGAATAATACCAACAGCTTGATTTGTATTTGAGCTTTCAAGTGTTGTATCAACAATTGCGACTCGACCGATTGTTCCAGCAATTGAAAACAGCAGATCGTCGGTTTTCAGAATCGATCTTTTCAGTGTTTTCCTATGGACGGAATCAGGGATGGTATTTAGTCCTTCCTGAATAATTTCTCCCGTATCAGCGATATCCTTAACTTTGATAAATGGGACATTGGCGGGATCACTGGCTTCTGCGATATCTGTCTTTTTAGGTGTTGTTCCTTTAGTAATCGTTTCACACAGTTCTCCTAAGCCAAGAACACCCCACCCCTCCGGAATTGCCCCCAACTCACTATCCTGCATAGCCGACGGAAACAGCTCGGCAGTGGCGCGGAGCTCGGCGTATTGCTCGGGGTGTTCGGTCTGGAGGCGGGTTAGCTGGGCTTCGTCCTTGCCGGAAATGGCCTGTATGGCAGCGTGCAGGGCGTCTTCCTCGCTGCCACCGGCTTTCAGTGCGGCGATCTTGGCCTTGACCGGCTCGAAATCGACGAACCAGCTTTTGAAGATGGCCTGGGCCATTTGTTCGAGGGTTTGGTTGATTTGGTGGTTGAGGTTTTGTTTTCTGTCGAGCGAGGCCAGCACTTCGCCAATCTGGATTCTTTCAGAAAGTGCAGCTGGAACCTTACACGTTATCGAGTTCAAGGTATTTTGGTTAAGAAGAGGTTGCCCTGAGCCGGATCGATATTGATTCAAATCCGAGAGTTTCAGGAAGTAGTACCAGAACAAACTTTCCTCGGGATTCTTGCTCGTGCAAATGATTGCATTATCTGAAACCCAGCACTGCGTGTCGGAAAATTGGACGCTCCCACAGTAACTCCCAACCCGTCCAATAACGATAGTATTTTGGTCGGAGTTGGTCTTATCTGCGTATCCTATCAAACCATTAGATCCGAAAACTGGGTATGGCGCCTCATCATTTCTTTCAGGCGAGGATTTGCCGTTCTTAAATGATAAAAAATCTGAAAGTTGCGATGAGGTGAAGTCAGCAGTCATACACAAGCTCCTCAAAATTCCGCTTGGTCCCAGCCTCCAGCCGCTTGCTCTCAGCAAAATTCTCTTGCAGTTGTAGATCCGGTCGTGTGGTGTCGTTTCGCTTCATCCCTTCACCTTCCAATAGCCCCGTGTACCACCAATCCGTTCAATCGCGCCAGCTGCCTTTAACTTTTCCAAATGCTTCTTCACTGCTGAATCATTTATGTCGAGCTCTTTTGCCATTTTCCGGTAGGGCATGTGTGGGTTTTGCTTGATAAGTTCCAGTACGGCTAACTGGCGATCAGTGAGTTCGGCTTGAGCCACCTCTTCTTCGATTGAGCCACCTATTGAG
>JAWOFA010000004.1:0-34032 GCA_046482505.1 Desulfuromonadaceae bacterium
AGACCGCTGCCATGACCAAGGAGCTGGCTGGCGAATCGGGACAGGACCAGGTTGATGCTGCAGGTGAAGCGGCAGGGAAAGCAGCTGATGATGCATCTACAACTAAAGGGCTGAAAAACTATACCGGGGGCGCTGACGCTGCGGGCGAGTAAGTGCCAAGCTGTCAGTTTATCCGGCATCTGCCTTGGCTATGGAAGCGGGCGGACCAAATCCTGCAACCTAATCGGCGTACTGATATATGCTCCTGAGACCTAATATTATCCCGCGTAACCGTCAGGCAGGACAGTCCGCCGTGTTTGTCCTTGCCCTGCTTGGGGTGGTGCTGCTGTGTGCGGTGCTGCTCTACAAATCAGGACGTATTACCAGCGAAAAAATGCAGCTGCAGAATGCTGCAGATGCTGCCGCCTACAGTGCCATGACCCTGGAGGCACGCTCGCTCAACTTCGCTGCGTACACCAACCGCGCCATGGTGGGCAATGAGGTGGGCGTAGGGCAGATGGTGGGCCTGCTTTCGTGGACCGATCAGCTCACACAGGCTGAAGAGTATGGCAATATATATGCCCCGATAATTGAGGCAGCTGGAGATGCCCTTGCGGCGCTTTTGATCGAGACCGTGGGCGGCGCTGCCATCGTAGAGGCTGCTACCCAGATTATTGTGGGCACCATAGAAACAGTCGCCGGGGTCTTGACAGCGGTGGGCGATGCGATGGAGGCATTTCTCGATCTGGTGGCCGGGCCGGCGATCAAGGGGCTGTCTCTGGTTAACAAGGTCTACAGCACCAGCCAGGTGGTGTATCACGCCGCGACCTACGGCGAGGTGGTCAAAAGCCTGTACCAGAATCTGGAAGACAACACTGAGGGAACAAGCTTTCATCGTGGTGATATCCTCAATGGCGATCAGGGCGGCGCAAAACTCTCCAATCTGGGGATAATTGCCCTGGTGGGGCATGTCCCTTCTTTCTGGAGTGGCTACACCCAAATATATTCCAGCCCCACCTCAGCGGCAAAGCGCAAGGAGCAGGAGAAAAAAAAGAAACAGAAAGAAGAAGAGAAAAAACGCAAGAAAGATGAGAAGGAAAAGAAGAAGGGTAAAGAAAAAACCGATAAGGAGAGGAGAGCAGAAAAGAAAAGAGAGGAACAGCAAGAAAAAAGGGAGGAAAAAAGGAAAAAGAAACAGAAGAAAAAGGATGATGCCAAGAAAGTAGGCATGGGGCGTATGGCCGCGACGGTGCGCGAAGCGCGCGATCCGTTCACCAGCGGGGATAAAGATGAAAACACCAACCGCGACTGGGCCCTGGAACTGGACATGAAGGTCTCTGTCACCATCCCCATTATAAAAGTCAAACTCGGGGGTGAGTTCGTTCTGGGTGCTGAGAGCTACGGTGCATCGGAATTGCGCTATACCGATGGCTTTGCCTGGAGTGCCGCCGACACTACCGTTATGGGGTCAAAGGTTAAGGTCTTCGGCAAGTGGTTACCCATCCCGGGGGAGTTCCCTTTCGGTTCTGGTGCATTTCAGGCGCCGCAGTCTTTAGAAGCTGCTCTGCTGCCGCAGAATATTCTCCCATCTGTGCCTGAAAAGATAACCTACGGGCACCGCAGTCCTGAGGCCTATGGAGGGGCGGGCAGTACTCCGCATCTGCTTGCCTGGCCCGATGTTGTGAAGGAGATGGAGGAAAATATCGTCCCCGACGATCCTTATATGGGTTTGCAACCCTATCGGGATATGGCGAGCATGGAAGCCCCCAACCCAGGTGGAGGGAAGATCCCGTTTGAGGCGCCGTACTTCATGGTCGGGGTAACACGAACCTTCAAAGATGTTGACTCTAAAGGGCCGCAGTTTGGCGGGGATCTCAACCTGAGTCACTATGATGAAAGCACCAATGTGGATCGTCTGGGGGCTATTGCGCGCGCGGAACTCTACTTTATGCGCCCCGAGCATCCAGGCTATTTTTCGCGCAAGGATGGACGGCGGGAGAAACCCAATGTGTTCAGCCCCTTCTGGCAGGCACGCCTGGTTGACAGCAGCAATTTACAGCGCTTTACCGCTCTTGCCCTGCAGCAGCGCGTACTCTGGCTCACCGAGGATGAGAAGAAACTTATCGGCGGTGGGGTGCTCGACGATATACTCAAAATTGTGGATGAGGTTCTTGACGGGCTTGCCGATATAGTGGATCGGGTGTTGCGCCTGTTTTTATAACCGCCCCACTGTTGAAATTCAATTCGGGAGAGCAGGTCAGCGATGAATTGGTCACAGAAGCAGATACCATCACAGAAGGGTCAGGCCGCCACGGAGTTTGTGATTGCGGCTGCCTTTGTTCTGGTGCCTCTGTTTCTGACCCTCCCGCTGCTGGGGAAATATATCGATATCAAACATGCTGCCATCCAGCACGCGCGCTACACCGCGTGGGAATACACCGTGTGGTTCGGGCAGGATGAGGATGGATACATCATGGACGGCATTGAGTCGAACCAGAGCAGCGGGGTAAAGAAGTACGCCCACACCGCGCAAGAAGGATCTGAGTATTTTTTCAGCGACCGCACCGCACCGGACTACGGCACTGCCTCAGCGAGCCTGAACGTGGACCCCCTGTGGAAAGATCACCGAGGTACGCCCCTGTTCGGGTTAAAGGATATAAGTACCGAGCTTAAAGGACATCGGACTCCGGTTCCTTTTGGAGTGATCGGAGAGCTGCTGGAAGACCTGATCGATATTGTGGGCACTGCGGTGGCAAAGCTGGGCGAGTTGATTAGCGCGTTAGGTCCCGATGCCGAATTTGACGTGCTCCATTATCGTAATATCAGAGGCTATTTCACATCTGAAGTTGAGATCCCGGTGCGCTCGCTGGGGCAGGTTCTTCCGCGCTATGATCTTAACGGGGAGCACTCATCTTCTGCAAAACCCCTCACCTTCAGCGCCAAGGCCGCCGTACAATCCAACAACTGGAATGCAGGTAGCCGCGATCATGCAACCCGGGAAAGCAAAGGACTGGTGGTGACTTCTATACTCTCCCCTATATCCGAGCCGGTCAATAAGGTGATCAAGGGGTTTAACAGTCTGGTGGGCAAGATTCCGCTGATCCATGTGGAGGTGCCGGGAGTGCCCGAATTCGGTTACGTGGAGGATGATCTAATCCCCTATGAACATCTGGAGGGCAACAAGAAGAAACTTAAGTCCAAGTCCGGGTTGTATTCGTATGAATAGGCCTGTTCTCCAATATCTATTCCAATGCGGAATCAGATCCTGCCCGAGGTGCCGGATTCCATCCGCAGCTCTTTTCCTCTGCCTGATGTTGCCTGCGGGAGCTCAATGCGCCCCCACGATACCCACCCCGGACTGGATTAAGCGCACCCCGGTGGCGGAAAAGATGATTGTCAATGGAATCCCCTCAAGGGTGGTGTACTTTGAGGCAGAGCGGGACGTGGAGGAAGTTCTCCAATATTACCGGCGCACCTGGCAGGGACTCTACGCCGGACGAGCCGGATATCGCGAAGCCCATGTTGAGCCGTGGCACATCATTTCCAGACTGGAACAGCGGCATTTGCTCACAGTACAGGTAAGAAGCAGTAGCGCTCTGAGTGCGGACGGGTACCTTGCTGTCGCAGAGCTGGATGAAATCGACAACGAAAACAAAGCAGCAGACGATATCCCCAAGATGGCGGGGAGCAAGGTGATCAATAGCAACACCAGCTTTGATCCGGGCAAGAAAGGTGAGGTGCTGATGATTGCGAACAAGTTTTCTGTGGACGTTAACAGCAGGTTTTACCGTGACCACTACAGTGACAGAGGTTGGGGGACACTTCAGGATCAGGAGCTTGGCGATTCCAGGGCGATGGCGTTTCGGCGCTTTGGCACCGAGGTGCGCCTGGTGGTAAAAAAGTCTGACATGGGCTCAGTGGTGGTGATAAACCGGGTTTCTTCGGATTAAAGCGGAGAGAGGTATGCGATTCAGACACCGATTCCACATACGAAATCGCGGGGAACAGTCCCAATGGTCAGGAGAAGCGGGGCAGTCCACCATCGAGTATCTGGTGGTGTTCTTCTGCCTTACAGCCGTGCTGCTTAAAGGTCCGTGGATTTATGAGAAAATAAGCACGCCCATACAGAATAAGTATCACAGCTACGCATTTGGCGTGGCGATATCCGACCCACCGACTAAGGCGTTTGACGATGAAATCCAGAAAGATGCCGCCAAGGTGGAGCACGTCCTAGAAGTGCTCGAAGAGATCGAAGATGAGATTGAACATGCGCATATCCCTGATCCGAGCGATATTCATATCCCCAAGGGGATAGGAAAAATGTGGGAAAAAATTACCCATCTATTTTGACAACTGCTAACCCGGGGTAAGAGACTGTTATGCCAAAAATCGAACAAAGTGGAGAAAAACGTAAATCACGCAGACTGTTGGGGTTGGCAATATTGTTTGCTCTCCTCGCCGGATTGGGGACTCTGGTCCATCTGAAGCTGCTCGAACGCCGTATGGAGCACCGTATGGCACCACAGGAAAAGCAAACGGTGCAGGTGGTAGTAGCGGCGCAGCAACTCAGTGCGGGAAGCCCAGTTAATTCCTCAACTATGGCGGTGCGCACGGTTCCGGCTGAGTATGTCAACAGCGATGTGATCACCGCGAACATGTTCGATTCTGTGAACGGCGCAGTCCTGAATAAACCCCTCCAACCGGGGAAGATGCTCAGTAGCGACTATTTTGATCTGAATATTCCCGAGGATTTCTCCGGCACGATCAAAATGGGGAATCGTGCGGTCACTATCCAGGTGGGGGAGATCAACTCCATCTCCGGGCTTATCCGCCCGGGCAACTTTGTGGATATCGCGGCTCGTCTCCATTCCGGCAATATCGCAGGTGAGACCGATTCAGGTGAAATTATCATGCCGGTGCTGGAGGATGTGCTGGTGCTGGCGACAGACCAGAAGAGTGCGCGTCCCAACGAAGATGAGTTTAAGAACCTGCAGGTATCACAGCGGCGCCAGAGCTATGACACCCTTACCCTTGAAGTAACTCCGAAGGAAGCGGCGCTTCTCAGTCTTGCCGAAGCGCACGGCTCCATCGTTGCGACCCTGCGCAATCCGGATGACACCGCCGGGTTACGCTACAGCCGTCTAGGCCTCAGCGATCTGGTGGGGAATGCAGACACCCTGTTGCGCCAGGCGCAGACCAAACATGCGAATCAGAGTATGGCCGGGGTACACGCCGATGCCGATGGAAATCTGGTAACCCAGGGTGGGGTGAAGATCACCGATCCCAACGTGCGCATGAACAAGGATGGTTTGCTGGTAACCAAGGACGGCACCGTGCTTTCCGGACGTAACCTGGTAGTAGGTAAGGACGGTAAGATATATACCAAAGACGGCCAACTGGTGGATACCGCAAGTCTCGTTGCGAGCAAAGACGGCTCACTGGTGGATAAAAACGGCACCGTGGTGGATGGTAACGGTTATACCACTACCAAGGGTGGATTCCTGGTAGATAAGGACGGCAATGTCTACACCCATGATGGCCAGAAAATCTCCGGGGTCGAAGTGGGTAAAGATGGTCGGGTGCGTACCAAGGATGGGCAGGTGCTCAACGCGGATGATTTAAGTGTTGATCCGGATGGCACTGTGCGCATGCATCCCGGTAAGGCGAGCCCGATTCATCTCGACAGCGAGGGCAATCCGGTAGCCGCAGATGGTAAGAAGGTAGCAGCGCGGGACTTGGTGGATGTGGACAAGGACGGCGTAGTGCGTACCAAGGACGGCAAGGTGCTTAAGGGCGTGCATGTTGGTGCGGACGGCAAGTTGTATGACGCAGATGGCAACGAGGTAAATGCTAAGGATGTGCTCAAGGCTTCAAAAGGGGTGCACATGGATGCGCACGGCAACCTGGTGGATAAAGACGGGAACCCGGTGCAGGCCCGCAGTGCTGCCGACAAAGCCGCGCATGTAGATGAAAACGGCAATCTGGTCAGCGCTGATGGTCAGGCGGTTCAGGCGCAGGACCTGGTGGATGTGGACAAGGACGGCGTGGTACGCACCAAGGATGGAAAAATTATCAAAGGAGCGCACGTGGGTGCGGACGGCAAATTGTATGATTCCGCTGGCAACGAGATGTCGGCGGAGGATGTCGCCCTTGCGGCTAAAGGCCTGCACCGTGACTCCGATGGCAACATAGTGGATGCGGATGGTAATTCTGTGGCAGCAGGCGATCTGGTCGAAGAGGGCGCAGACGGCAAAGTGCGCACTAAAGATGGAACGGTAATTGATGGTGCCTATGTGGACGAAAACGGGGTGGTGCGCAATGCGGATGGTTCCGTAATGAGTGCTGCAGATGTGGCTATGCACGACGCTGCGACACAGACTGGCGTGCAGGAGGGGACACCTCTGGAAGGAGTCCAGGGTACATATGATCCATCCTTTGCTCAGAGCATCAGCAGTGGCGAGGGAGCCACCGAAGCGGCAGCTGCGTCCACGGATGTGGAATATATCATCGGCGGCGGCAGTGACGGGGTAGCAAAAACGTTTATGATCCACGTCCGGCGCATGCAGGCGGAAAAGCAGGAATAATGAAACCATACTACGGTCAAACTGGGGTGAGAATGAAGAATAAAGCAAACATAATCCAACGCTTAGCTCCGTACTTGTGTGCGCTGATATGTGCCGTGCTGTTTAACGCCACCCCGGCAATGGCGGCAAAGCAGAACATATCCATGTACGTGGGCGAGGTCAAAGTACTCGAACTTGATGATATCGAGCGTGTCGCTATCGGTAATCCGAGTGTGGCAAGTAACAGTATCCTCCCCCAGGGGCAACTGGTTCTCCTCGCAGATTCGGAAGGGGTTACCAGGATGCATATCTGGCTTAAGGATGGGAGTGAGCGCGATTTTGAAATCAACGTGCAGCAGAAGCGCGAACTGGATAACTATCAGGAGCTGGTGCATTTGCTTGCGGATATATCCGGGATCCAGGTGCAGAAGGTGGGTGAAGTGATCGTGATTAAAGGGGAGATTGCCCCGGAAGATAAATCTCACTATGCACGCATCCTGACGCGCTATCCTAACATCCTGGATCTGGTGCGAACCCGCGACTCTACCATGGATATCGAGCGCCTCCTGAAAGGGGTGCCGGGTATCAGTGTGGATGAGGTGGGCGGAGCGCCGGTCCTTTCAGGCGAAGTGAGCTCTGAGTACGCCCAGGTGATCAAAGTGGTGAAGGAAAAATATCCTGCACTGATGAATCTCACGCGCATTCACGAAGCTGTGGCAGGCAAGATGGTGTATATGAAGGTGCGGATTATGGAGATGAACCGCTCGATTACGGAAAACCTCGGTATCAACTGGAACGTAATGCAGGGTATAGCGGGGCCATCGTTTGAGTTCGGTTTCGAAGGCACTACCGATGATGATGACGCCACCATTCTCAATAACTCCCAGCAGGAGAGCGTCCCTGGATCGTTGACCTCAGCGGGCAAGAACAGCATCACCAATCCGGTGGGGTATTTCGGTATTGCTACCGGGGTGAGCTCGGTGCTCAATGTATACGAGGGTACCGGCGATGCCATTGTTCTCGCTGAACCACGCCTGAGTACACGCTCAGGCGGTTCAGCGGAATTTCTCGCCGGGGGGGAATACCCCGTCCCTACCAGTAACGCCATGGGGGCAACCAATGTGGAGTTCAAAAAGTACGGTATCTCTCTCAATGTCGAGCCCACAGTGGATGATACAGGCAATATCCTCGCGCATATCGAGACCGAGATCAGCACCATCGATGAAGGTAACTCGGTCAACGGGATCCCCGGCATTAGTACGCGCCGCACCAACACCGATGTGAGCCTGAAGGCGGAGCAAACCCTGGTTATCGCCGGACTGGTGAAGGATGAAGCGGGGAAAAACTACAACAAGGTGAAATGGCTGGGTGATGTTCCGGTTCTGGGGGAGTTGTTCAAGTCGAAGAACTTCCAGAATAAGCAGACCGAACTCGTGATTTTCATCACCCCGTATATCTACGATGCCGCCTCCGAGCTCAACCGCAAAGAGCTGGAGAAGAGTGAAGTCATCGACAAAGAGTTTGCCCGCATTCTCGAAGGGGAGAGTATCCTGGAATAGTTTTGCTGTTGTGAGGGAAGATCAGAAGCACTCTGGAGCACCTTAAATGACGGAATACGTATGCTGAATATCAGGGTCAAAGACAGTAAGGGAAATGAACTGGAATGCGTGGAGTGTGACGCCGACCAGTGCACCATCGGGCGCGCGGGTAAAAACTTCCTTCAGCTCAAGGGATGGCGTATAGGCGGCGTACATGCCCAGCTCGAACGTCGTGCCGATGGTATATACATTGAGGATAAATCCGGTGCCATCGGCACCACAGTGAACGGTGAATCTGTTGATACCTGCGGTCCCCTTGCAAGTACGGATGTAATCGCCATCGGTAATTACACCATGAATGTGGAAGATCCGGACGCCCCCTCTTCAGTCAGTGTGCAGGCACCCGCCGGTCCAGAGAGTGAATCCATTTCCCCCGCATCTGTGCCCCATCCCCGGGCGGAAGAACCTGCACCGCATGCAGATACTGGAACCTTTGAATCTGCTGTAACAGCATCTGAATCGCGAGAGCGGGCATCAACGGCTGCACACCAATCGTCCACCCAGGATAGCTCAGCCACTACAGAGGGTCGTTTTGTGTGGCATAAACGGATCCATGCCAAACTTATGGAGGCCATGGATATCCGGCGTACCGATGTGGAATCGCTGGATGACAAACAACTCACTGAACTGGTGCAGGGGCTGATAAACGGGATCATTGAGGAGATGGACGCGGATCTGCCCCCTCATATTGATCGGTCCCGTCTTGCTAAAGAGGTGCTGGACGAAGCCGTGGGTCTCGGCCCACTCGAGGATTTTCTTGCTGATGACTCCATAACCGAGATCATGGTGAATCAGTACGATAAGATCTACTACGAAGCGGGAGGCAAGCTGCATCGTTCCGAGGTTACCTTCAGCAGCAATGCTGCGGTGCTCGCGGTAATCGAGCGCATCGTCTCTCCCCTGGGCCGACGCATCGACGAGAGTTCCCCCATGGTGGATGGACGTCTGAAGGATGGCTCCAGAGTCAACGCCATCATCCCCCCCCTGGCGCTTCACGGCCCGTGCCTGACGATACGTAAATTCTCGCAGAAGAATCTCACCGTAGAAGATCTTTATCGCTACGGATCCATCTCCCCGGGGGTGGTGGAATTTCTGCAGAACGCGGTGAAAAATCGTAAAAATATCATCATTTCCGGGGGAACCGGCAGCGGTAAGACTACGTTCCTCAATCTGCTCGCCAGTTTTGTCCCCCGCGATGAACGCATTGTCACCGTGGAGGATTCCGCTGAGCTGCGCCTCGAGCAGCCTCATGTAGTCTCCCTCGAGGCGCGTCCCGCGAACATGGAAGGGAAAGGGGCGGTTACCATCCGCGACCTGGTGCGCAACTGTCTGCGCATGCGTCCCGACCGCATTGTGGTGGGCGAGTGCCGCGGCGGGGAAGCACTCGATATGCTTCAGGCCATGAACACCGGGCACGATGGTTCTCTCACCACGGTACACGCCAACAGTCCGCGCGATGTCATTTCACGCCTTGAGGTTATGGTGATGATGGCGGGGATGGAGCTGCCGGACAAGGCGATTCTGGAGCAGATATCCTCTGCAGTGGATATCATCGTTCAACAGTCGCGCTTTTCGGACGGAAGCCGCAAAATCACCCACGTAACTGAAGTCACCGGAATGGAGAGCGGGGTGGTGCAGATGCAGAATCTGTTCACGTTCAAACAGAGCGGACTGGACGACAATGGCAAGGTGCTCGGTACCCTGAAACCCACCGGGCGGGTGCCCGAATTTTACGAAGACCTGCGCCAGCGCGGGTTGCAGGTAAATATGAATATCTTCGAGCAGGATTACGATGTTTGATTATATTATTGCCGGCCTGGCTGCCATCTCTGCGGGAATACTTGCGTGGCTGTTTTTTCAGTCGATGTATCACAAGCTTGCATACTACCGCGATGTAGTTGAAGACATAACCACGAGCAAATTCTCTGAACTGTTTCTGTTCGTGGATGTGTCGCGCTATTTCTACTTCTATATCGGAGTGATCACCATCACCCCGCTGGTGGTACTCGAGCTGTCGCGCGATCTACTCCTGGCGCTGATTATGTTTGTGATGTTGCTTCTCTCCCCCTTCATCATTCTTAAGCTGATGATAAAGAAGCGCATGCAGAAGTTTGAACGCCAGCTGCCCGATGCGCTCCTCATGCTCTCCGGTTCGCTCCGTGCAGGTGCGAGTGTTCCCATTGCCCTGGATAGCCTGATCAAGGAGAGCCCCGCCCCTTTGAGTCAGGAGTTCAGCCTTATGGTGCGGGAACAGAAACTCGGCCTCGATCTGGAAACCACCGTGCGGAACATGGAACGCCGCATTCCGCTTGAATCCCTGTCCATGTCTTTGAGCGCGATCCTTATTTCGCGTGAAGTAGGGGGCGATCTGGCCCAGACGCTTGAATCCCTTGCGGATACACTGCGGCGCAAACTCACCATGGAGGGTAAGATCCAGAGTCTCACGGCGCAGGGGAAGTTGCAGGGGGTGGTGATGAGTGCCCTGCCGCTGTTTCTCATGCTGGTGCTTCTGAAACTGGAGCCCGAGGCGATGGGGATGATGTTTACCACCCGTATGGGCTGGGCGGTGCTGTTTCTGATTCTGTGTATGCAGACCCTGGGGTTTATCGCGATCCGCAAGATTACCCGTATCGATGTGTAGTGGATTGTACCGCAATTAAGGTAAATGAGTTGGCAATGCCCATTTCAAGGGACGCGTAAACCCGTCCGTGGGGCTCATTGTCGCCGTCCATGGCGACAAATGCCCTTTAAATGTGCACAGCCAACTCCCCCTCAATCGTGATGAATTTTTCGCGGAGGAAGGCAAACGCATATGTTCATACTTGATACCCTGGATCTGATTGTCAGCTTCAGTGTCACGGCGTCTATTCTGTGCCTGGCGCTGCTGCTGGCGCAGGTATCCCGCCAGATACCTCCGGACGAGCGCGAGTTCATGGATCCTCTCCCGTCGACGCTCGAATTCATCTGGCCGCTGGTGCGGATTGTGGCGTATTACGGCTGTTCGCGTCTGCCCTACACCTATGTTAAAAACGTGGAGAAACGCCTGCGTCGCAATGGTATGGGGTATATGATGCTGGCGGAGGAGTTCCTTGCCCTGCGCTTGGTTGCAGCATTCTTTGTCCTCACCCTGGGGTATATGTTCCTCGAACTTCTGGGCGAGTGGAACAACGTCCTGTTTCTGGTGCTCCCCCTGGTGGGATTTTTCTACCCCGATATCTGGATGCGGGATATCCGTAAAAAACAGGTGGATTCCATCTTGCGCACCCTGCCTACGTATCTCGATTTTATCTGCATGGCCGTTCATGCGGGGCTGAACTTCTCCGGTGCCATCGAGCAGGCGCGTAAAAAAGCCCCGGCGGGGCCGTTGGTGATTGAGTTCGGCGTAGTGTTGCGCGACCTGCGCGCCGGGGTGCCGCGATCCAGGGCGCTGGTGCGTATGGCGGAGCGCCTCGAAATCCACGAAGTCACCAGCTTTGTCAATGCCGTGGTGCATGCGGAAAAGATGGGTTCATCCCTCGCCGGCGTGTTGCAGATTCAGGCGGAGCAGCGGCGTAATGAGCGCTTTCAGCGGGCGGAGAAAAAAGCCATGGAAGCCCCGGTAAAGCTGGTGGGGCCACTGGTGCTGTTTATCTTCCCCACCACCTTTATGGTTCTGGCGTTCCCCATCCTCATGAAATTCCTGCAGCAGGGGTTGTTTTGAAACACGGGCGGATATGTGCCCAGACCGAGGGCGACAACAGCGTGGTGATACTCCCGACAGTGGCGAAAACTTCTACCGTCCTCGAGCGGATGCGCGGCCTGTTGGGCCGCCCGCCCCTGGGAAGCGGAGAAGGTCTGTTGCTGCATCGGTGCAACTCGGTGCACACCCTGTTTATGCGCTGCCCTGTCGATGTAGTGTATCTGGATCGCACCTATACGGTGATTAAGCTGGTATCCGCCCTTGTTCCTTATCGTCTGAGTATGGCGCCGCGGGCTGTTGCCGTTCTTGAGCTCAAGGCGCATGAGGCAACCCGCTGTGACATCAATGTAGGCATGCGTCTTAAATGGGAGAACATATGAAATTAAAACCTACAGTTGTGGCTGTGTGCCTGTTCGCAGGGCTTATGCTGAACGCGTGTGCGCGCCCCGACCTTGAAACCCAGACGCGCGAGGCCTATCGCCTGTACCAGGAGGAACAATACGCTGCCGCTGCGCAGGAGTTTGAGAACCTGCTAGAGCATATCCCCCGCGATGCCGAACTCTGGTTTCGCCTGGGCAATGCCTACACCCGCAGCAAGCAGCCCCAGCGCGCGATTACCGCGTATGAAAATGCGATCATGCGCGATCCGCGTCTTACACGCGCATGGTACAATAAGGGGATAGTCCATCTGCAGCAGGGGTTGAAAACCTTTGTAGACATGCCGGAATATGTTGATGCCGCCGATCCGGTGGCGCGCCGGGGTATACAAAAACGTGATCAGCTACTGGAGATACTTGCCCCCTCTGCCCCTGAGGATTGATATGCGCCTGCGCGGTAGGAAGAACATATCTTCACGCAGAGGTTATACCCTCCTGCGCTCAACCTCCGGCCAGGGGATGGTGGAGATGATGGTGGTACTCCCGGTGATGCTCCTTCTGATCCTCGCCACCATTCAGATAGCTCTTATCTACCACGCCAAAATAACCCTCAACTACGCAGCCTATGAAGCGGTGCGTGCGGGAACCCTCAACTGCGACAAGCAGTATCAGCAGGGTTACAACGGCGCCCTCTCCAGCGTGGGGCAGTATGCTGCGGTGCAGGAAGGGCTGGCTCGCGGTCTCGCCCCTCTGTACAGCTACTTTGAACCTGATTCGAGCAAGCGCACCCAGATGCACAATCCCGCCCACAGCCAGGTGGAGGCATTTCAGAAAGGGCGCGCCCAGGTATATGCGGAGATGGAATCCTCTCTCGACCTGATCCGGATCGAGCGCCTGAGTCCGAGCGAAAAAACCTTTGCCGACTTCGCCATTGATGGGGTCATCCCCAACGACAACCTCATGTATCGCTCCAGCACCAGCGGGAGTGAATCCAAAACCTCCATTCAGGGTGCCAACATCCTCCACATCCGGGTCACCTACTGGTATCCGCTGTATGTTCCCATGGTGAACAAGTTGATGTTTAACACCTTCATCTGCGGGCGTGGCCCCGGCGGAGATTTTTTTTCGCGCTGGGCATCCGATCCCGTGTGCCGCGCCACCGAACCCCGCATCCCCCTTACCGCAACTGCAGCCATGCGTATGCAGGTCCCGGGTGAAAACAGCAGCGGCTGGTACACGCGTTAAATCCAGATGTGCCTAAAAATTAATACAGTATGCTACCATTAAGGGTAAAGTCGATTTATGCTTGGTATGCATGTTATGCGGATTTCTGTTTTTTGTCTTTAATACAGGTTTTTTATGCCTATAAATATTCTTCTAACTGGTGCAGATGGCTTTATTGGACAACATTTGTGCACAGCTTTAAACGATAATAGATTTGAATTGCGGCGCTGCGTGCGCTTACAGAAGTCAGTAAAGATGTTGTGGTAACGGGAGATATTAACTCTGATACCTGTTGGAAGCAGGCGCTCACAGGTGTGAATGTTGTTGTACATTTAGCGGCTCAAACAAAAGTAAATCCAGCTTGCGGTGATAATCCTTTGGATGCCTTCCGTCGGGTTAATTGTGCTGGAACCTTGAATCTTGCGCGTCAGGCAGCAGAAGAGGGAGTCAAACGTTTTATTTTCCTGAGTTCAGCCAAGGTGCATGGAGAGCAGACCCACGCAGGGAATCCTTTCAGGGAAGACGATGTTCCGGATCCGCAGGATCCGTACGCTATTTCAAAGCTCGAGGCTGAAGAGGGCTTGCGTGAAATAGCGCACAAAACAGGTCTGGACGTTGTTATTATTCGTCCTCCGCTGGTGTATGGGCCAGGAGTTAAGGGCAATTTTGCCAACTTGATTAAATGGGTAGATAGATGTTTGCCTCTGCCCTTAGGTGGTGTGGATAATAAGCGCTCCCTTATCGGGGTGGGAAATCTGGTCGATTTTGTCATCACCTGTATTGAACATCCGGCAGCAGCATCGCGAACTTTTCTGGTGTCTGATGGGGAAGATCTCTCTACATCCGCTTTGCTTCGTAGGGTAGCTCAGGCGCAGAACAAAAGGGCGCGTTTGTTTTCGCTTCCGCCTCACCTTCTAGCTCTGGGGGCGAAGTTATTAGGTAAGCAGCACGCTGCCCAGCGTCTGCTTGGGTCATTGCAGGTGGATGTCCGCAAAGCGCGGACGGTACTCGAATGGGAACCTCCATTTAGCATGCAAGAAGAGCTGGATCGCTGTGTTTCTGCTGCCTTATCCTCTCCAGGGATAAAGATTTCACCTCTGCTTCGAGTATTTGACCTGATTTTATCTGTTGCTGGGTTGATTGTCTGTTCCCCCTTTTTTGTCCTTATCCTTCTGGTGGGGTGGTTCGATAACGGATCCCCGCTGTTTAAACAACAACGAGTCGGAAAAGATAAGCGTCCTTTTGTTCTGGTTAAATTCCGCACCATGAAGCGCGATACGGCATCAGTTCCAAGTCATATGGCCGATTCTGCTTGCATTACACAATTGGGGAAATTATTGCGCCGGACTAAACTGGATGAATTGCCCCAGTTATGGAATGTGTTGAAAGGGGAGATGAGCATGGTAGGCCCCAGGCCCGGTTTGTTTAATCAGCAGGAGTTGACTTTAGCACGCGAAAAGCATGGAGTACTTGAGGTTCGCCCCGGAATTACCGGTCTTTCACAGATCAGTGGTATCGACATGTCCACCCCGGAATTACTTGCAGAAACCGATCGTGAGATGCTTGAGAAACTATCAGTTGCGGATTACTTTTTTTATATCTTCAAGACCGTAAGCGGGAAAGGGTTGGGCGATCGGATCAGATGAGGATGTTGTTGATCTCTCATCATCGCATTATATACCCTTTGTGTTATAGTCTGTGATGTCAGGCTTGCTATTCCTTTTGAGGGAGGGCTTTTATGTCCGTTAAAATTATCATAATACGGCATGTTCCAAAGGATAAAGAGGAACAGATTCGTCCATTGCTGATGCAGATGCGCTCTGCCGCCCATGCACAGCCGGGGTATATCTCAGGGGAAACCCTGGTCAACTACGATGATCCGGAGGAGAAGGTGGTGATTAGCACCTGGAAGAGCCTCGACAACTGGAACGAATGGTTGCGCAATCCGGAACGCCGCCAACTTCAGGGGCGTGTGGATGAGATCCTCGGCGAGGAGACGCTGTATCAGGTTTACTACAGCGGCTGAGCTGTCCGTTAGGGACGGCGCACCATGTCCACAACATATATATAACTATAGATATAACGACCAACCAGAAAGCGGGGTTTGAATGGATCAGAAGATCAATGAATTGCTCCAGCTACGCCAGGAGGCGCTCAGTGGCGGGGGGTTCAAACGTACAAGTAAGCGCCACGCGCAGGGGCGCCTTAATGCACGTGAGCGTCTCGATCTTCTCCTGGATGAGGGGAGCTTTGAAGAATTTGACATGCTCAAGACCCATCGCTGCCACAATTTCGGTATGGAGAAACGCCAGTATCCCGGCGATGGAGTAGTTACCGGCTACGGCACCATCAACGGGAGACTGGTGTTTGTATTCTCCCAGGATGCCACGGTTCTGGGCGGGTCGCTCTCAGAAACCTTTGCGGAGAAGATCTGCAAGATCATGGATATGGCCGCGAGTTCCGGCGCGCCGCTGATTGGGCTCAACGACTCAGGCGGGGCGCGGATTCAGGAGGGGATTGAAAGCCTCGCCGGCTATGCGGATATTTTTGAGCGCAATGTGCGCCTCTCCGGGGTGGTGCCACAGTTATCCGGGATATTTGGCCCCTGCGCCGGGGGTGCGGTGTACTCACCGGCGCTGACCGATATCGTGATGATGGTGCGGCGTAACAGCTATATGTTTCTCACCGGACCCAAGGTGGTGAAGAGCGTAACCCACGAAGATATCACTACCGAAGAGCTGGGTGGTGCCGATGTACATACTGCTGTAAGTGGGGTGGCACATCTGGCGTATGATTCTGATGAGGAGACCATACAGGGGCTGCGGCGGGCGTTGAGTTATCTGCCGCAGAATAATATGGAGGCTCCTCCGTGGGAGGAAAGTGCCGACTCCGCGGAGCGCGAGATTCCCGGATTAGAGCACGTGCTGCCCCCAAGTGCCCAGCAACCCTACGACATGCACCGGATTGTGCTTCCGTGCATGGATAAACAGAGCTGGATGGAGTTGCAGCCAGACTACGCACCCAATATGCTTACCGGTCTCGCACGCCTGGGAGGTGCGGTGGTGGGAGTGGTGGCGAACCAGCCTAACCACCTCGCCGGAGTGCTGGACAGCGATGCCGCGAGCAAGGCAGCGCGTTTTGTGCGTATGTGCGATGCGTTCAATATCCCGCTAATTACCTTTGTGGATGTGCCCGGTTTCATGCCCGGTCGTCAGCAGGAGCATCAGGGGATTATCCGCCATGGCGCTAAACTCCTGTATGCGTATGCCGAAGCCACGGTGCCTAAAATAACCCTGATTGTGCGTAAGGCTTATGGCGGGGCGTACTGCGTCATGAGCTCCAAACACCTGCGCGGCGATGTCAACTACGCCTGGCCCAGCGCTGAGATTGCAGTTATGGGTGCACGAGGCGCCGTCGAGATCCTGTATGCGCGCGAAGCTGCTAACCAGGAGGATCCACAGGAGTTCCTGCGCCAGAAGGAGGAGGAATATCAGAAGCGTTTTGCCAATCCCTTTGTTGCCGCAGAGCGCGGCTATGTGGATGATGTGATCCTCCCTGAACGGACGCGCTTTCGTCTGTGCCGCGCGCTGGGGATGCTAAACGATAAGCGCAGCGAACGCCCGGCGCGTAAACATGGCAATATGCCTTTATAGTTTGGCGCAAGGTAGTACAGCAAGGGCTTGTGGCTCCCATTCCAAGGGACACTTTGCGCCATCCATGGCCGTTCGACTGTCGCCGTCCATGGCGACAGACGCCCTTTCCATGGGAGCCACAAGCCCCGGCTGGTATCGGGAGCTGAATAGCCCAGCGCAAGTTTCTTAAGTTTAACGGAGAGCAATATGTCAATAGGATGGGAAAACGTCGTGGCCGGCAATGGGGTGGGGCTCGCGATCAGTGGCATAACCATCATCTTCCTCAGCCTGTTGTCCATCAGTATCTTTATCCGCCTTCTGCCGCGTGTTCTGGCTCTGGTTGACGGCACTGCCAGGGATCGTCCGACGGAGGTGGCGGTGGTTCAGAGAGAGCCTGAGCCCCTGAATGCAGCGGAAAAAGAGGCGGTTATTACGCTGGTACTGCACCTGGAACTCGAATATCAGAGCGGCGAGAGCGGGCGGGTGACCCTGCGTCCCCATGCCAATCGTTCCATCTGGAGCTCTTCTGCGCGAATGCGTTCCCTATCTTCATGGAGTCATCATGCGTAAGTACACTCTGCAGGTTAACGGTAAGGATGTAAGTGTCGAGGTAAAGAACTTTTCCGGCGATGAAGCTGAACTCGAACTCAATGGCGAAGTGTTTAAGGTACAGGTGCAGAATATCAGCCACACCGCAGCTCCGGTGGATGTGCAGCCGAGGGAAAACAGCGGACGCAGCTTCAGCTCAACGACGCCTGTATCCACTCCGAAGCGCCCAGTCAGTGCAACATCCGGTGGTTCTGTGCTTGCGCCCATCCCCGGTGTGGTTTTGAATATCTATGTGGAGGTGGGGGATACGGTGCGCAGTGGGCAGCCACTGTTGAAAATGGAGGCGATGAAGATGGAAAACGAGGTTAGCGCAAGCCAGTCAGGTAGCGTAAGTGCAGTACTGACCCAGGTGGGGGATTCGGTATTGCAGGGGCAGGAGCTGGTGCAGATCACCCCGGATGAGGGCTGACTGCGGGTTTAACCTTTTGATCGAATAACGTTTGACGTAACTATTCAGCTGAAGAGTTGGCAATCATAGTGAATAGTTACCGTCTGGCATGAATTGTGATGGCGTCGCAAAAAGTCCGCCCTACGGCGTTACGGCGTTTTTTTCAGGATCTCGACATACCAGATGTATGCCTTCGCCCCTGAAAAGCCACCAAGCCTTGTAGGTCGAAATTTTTGCTTAGCCATCTTATGATTTTTTGCGAAAGCATCAATTGTAATTGAAGGAGTAGCTGTGGATATATTGGTTCAATTCCTACATACCACCGCCTTTGCAGGGCTGACTCTCGGACATGTGACGATGATGGTGGTCGGAGGGGTGTTTATCTTTCTCGCCATCCGCTATGAATACGAGCCGCTTCTGCTCCTCCCCATCGGTTTCGGTATCATTATGGGAAATATCCCCGCAGTGGAGGGGATGGCCATCGGTGTGTATGACGATGGGAGTGTCCTCAATTACATTTACTACGGAGTGCGTGAAGGGATCTATCCCCCGCTGATTTTTCTGGGGATTGGAGCGATGACCGACTTCTCCACCATGCTCTCCAATCCGAAGCTGGTATTACTCGGCGCTGCCGCGCAGGTGGGGATATTCCTCACCATTATCGGGGCACTGTTTCTCGGCTTCAGCACAGATGAAGCGGGTGCCATCGGGATTATCGGCGGCGCCGATGGGCCCACGGCGATATTCCTCTCCGCCAAGCTAGCGCCCCACCTCCTTGGTTCTATCGCTATTGCGGCCTATTCGTACATGGCCTTGGTACCGGTTATCCAGCCCCCGATCATGAAACTGCTCACTACGCGTGAAGAGCGCCTGATCCGCATGCCGGCGCCGCGTCAGGTGAGCAAGACCGAGAAGATGCTTTTTCCCATCGGTGCTTTTCTCCTGTGTGGCTTTATCGCCCCCGGCTCCATGGTTCTGATCGGGATGCTGCTTTTCGGCAATCTGCTCAAGGAAAGCCTGGTGACCGATCGCCTCGCAAATACCGCACGCAACGCCATGATCGACATTGTCACGATTCTCCTTGGTTTTTCCGTGGGTGCGAGCACCAGTGCAGATCACTTTCTTACCCCGCAGTCGATTCTGATCTTTGTTCTGGGCGCTGTATCCTTCGCTATAGCCACAGCGGGGGGCGTTCTGTTCGCAAAGTTCATGAATCTGTTCCTGCGCCAGAAAATCAATCCCCTTGTCGGTGCTGCCGGGGTTTCCGCCGTACCCGATTCGGCACGCGTGGTACACAGTATGGGGATTAAGGAAGATCCCAACAATTTCCTCCTCATGCACGCCATGGCCCCCAACGTCGCCGGGGTAATCGGCTCCGCCATCAGTGCTGGGGTGCTGTGGGCGGTGCTTACCTGATGTGTTTTAATTTAGGAGCCCGGTGTGCCGGGCTCCTCGCAGAAGGGGTGCAGGCCCTTTAAAAGCAGCCCTTTTGGAGAGTCCGAACCATTCTGAATGGGTTTAGAAAATCAGTGCCAGCTGTGCCATAACTGTATGGCTTTCGTTCTCATCGTCTTCTCCATACAGATATTCCAGCCCGAGTACGGTGTTGCGGAAGAGCCCGCGGGAGACTACGGCTCCATAGCGCTTGAGATCGTTTTGAAAATCATCGGCACCTTCGGCTTTTATCCCCACCTGCCAGCGACCCGTGGGTTCCCACGCCAGTTCCATGTTCCAAGCTGAAGGTCTTTCCCCTGTCAAATCCTCCCCGGCATTGACCATATCTGTCGAAAAATCTTCCAGGGCCGTGATGTATTCAGCCATAAGGTTTACTTCCCACATTTGCCATGTCAGGTAGGCGCCACCGGCTGCCACGCTTGAACGGTATATATCCTCATTCTGAACCAGGCCAATATCGCTTTCAGCCAGGTCACTTAGATACGAGATCCCGAAAGCAAGTCCTTCCGTGGGGGTCAACTCCAGAGACGCTACCCAGCTGTCGATCTGGTCATCGTCATGTGTGTCAACGTCACCGTTAAAGGCGCCTATATTTATCTTAAGTAAATTGCCCTGTAACCCGAAGATAGCGGCGGTATTGTTGCTTTCACCCAACTCCAGGGCCAGAGGATCACTGATAAAGGTGCTGTCGTATTTCCCAAAGGGAAGATACATTTTCCCGCCGGAAAAGGTCACATAGTGCGACCAGAAAGGTACGGGGTGGCGCAAAAAAATCACCGCCTGGTCGATTTCTACGTGGTCGGTTCCGTCATCTTCCCACAGCATTGTAAGATGACCGGCGATATTCTCATTGATGTCCACATCTCCGGATAGTTCAACCGTGGCCAGCTGCAGGTCGCTGGTCTCTTCCCCTCCTTCAGCTTTGTCCCAGAAGGCTTCAAGCTCCAACATCCCTCCCAAAGTTATAGACTTGTTAAGTGCTGTCAGAATAAAGGGCTCATCCGGCTTTGATTTCTCCTTCTCAAGTGACCCAATGCGCTCACGCAGATTTTCAATCTGGCTGCGCATGGCCTCATAATCAGGTTGAGCGCTTGCAACAACCGGCAATGTTATGAGTAGTGAAATTATTAAAGCTTGCCACAAAAATCGTCTCCCTCGGTTCATCAACTTTCCTCCTGAATGTTTAGATATCGAAATTTTCGAGAGGCTACTCTATTTGAAATCGAATATCAAGTACATTTTCTATTTATATTTAAAATACTGGAATGACTGTTTTATCTTTTGGTAGTTAGGCGAGAAAATGGAGTTGATTGATGGGGTTTGTCCTGGGGTTGAAACTAAAATGGGAAAAGGGCGATTTTTACTATGGGCCTTATCTTTGATGCTTTCGGAGAAAGGATTGATGATTCGGATGTCTAATCAAAAAGCGCTAAATGCAAGACGCGTGATATTCTCCCTAGAGGCCTAGCATGCAACGTCCAATATGTACGTAGAAGCAGCGAGACAATTACCGCAACGCAGCAGTTGATGGTTTTTGCGACGCCATCACATTAAACGTAAAAGTTGACTGGGCGGGCTTTTCTTCTGTAGAGAAGACGTAAATATGGTAGCGTATCAAGTTAGGTCAAAAGAATTTAAGTGAATAGATTTGAGATCAATGCTCTGCGCTGGCGGAGAGAAGGGCGGAAGCTGATGGAGTGGATAACAGAGCCCTGGCTGCTGTGGTTGCTTGGGGCGGTATTATTGGTAGTAGTGGAGTTGTTGACCACCGGGTTTATCTTTCTGTTCTTTGGGGTTGGGGCGCTATTGGTGAGTGTATTGCTCCTGATGGTTGAACTGAGCCTCACCGTACAGATGTGGATATTCCTTTTAACCTCGGTTGCGAGTCTGCTGATTCTGCGTAAAACTCTGGTGGGGGTATTCCACGGCAGAGAGGAGACAACCAAGTTGGACGATACCCCGAGAGGAAATGCAAAAGTGATGAAAGAGATAGCCCCCGGTATCGATGGGCGCGTGTCGTTTCGCGGTTCATTCTGGCCTGCGCGTGCCGAGCAGCACTTTGCCGTGGGAGATAACGTCATGGTTAACGGGTACGCCGATGGAGTAAAAACCATATTGAAAGTTGTAGAAACCAATAAAGGAGAAAGTGTATGAACCCTGCACTGATTGCTGTAATCGTCATCACGGTTTTAACCCTGGTGATACTGGCTAAAACCGCGACCATCGTACCACAGAAAAAAGAGTTTATTGTTGAGCGTCTGGGAAAATACAGCCGCACTCTGAGTGCCGGATTCCATATCTTGATCCCGTTTTTCGACAAGGTGGCATATAAGTTCATGCTCAAGGAGGAGGTTATCAACATCCCGAGTCAGACTTGCATCACCAAGGATAATGTCACGGTGGAAGTCGACGGGATCATCTACCTGCAGGTACAGGACAGCAAGCTCGCTGCCTACGGAATCAGTGACTACCGTGACGCGGCAGCGCAACTGGCCCAGACCACATTGCGTTCCTGTATTGGACGTATTGATCTGGATAAGACCTTTGAAGAACGCGAGCAGATCAACTCTATTGTGGTAGAGGCTCTGGATGAAGCAGCAACCTCATGGGGGATCAAGCTCCACCGCTACGAAGTGTCAGACATCAACCCACCCCACAGCGTGAAACAGGCGATGGAAGCGCAGATGACGGCAGAGCGCGCCAAGCGTGCTGAGATTGCGAAGTCCGAAGGGGATCGGCAGGCGACCATCAACCGCGCCGAAGGGGATCGCCAGAATGCTATCCTGCGCTCTGAGGGGGAAAAACAGCGCATGATCAATGAGGCCGAAGGTCAGGCGGAACAGATCCGCGCGGTGGCTTCAGCTACCGCTGAAGGCTTGCGCATGGTTGCGGAGCAGATGGCGGCGCAGGGGGGCACGGATGCCGCCAATCTGCGCGTGGCGGAGCAGTATGTGGAGCAGTTCGGCAGGCTCGCGCAGGAGACCAATACCCTGATTATCCCCGGCAATACCGGCGACGTGTCCTCCATGGTGGCGCAGGCCCTGGCAACCTTTGAGAGTGTAAAAAAAGGCTAGCATAGTTAGGGGGGGAGTCATGCCGCGCCCCCCCCTAACGGCTCAGAACCAGTAGCTTATGGTTAAAACCCCGTAACGGCAGTTCAAGTTTTGAGACTTGAAGTACTGCTGTGGGATGTAGAAGTCCAGGTCAACCCGATAGGGATCGTAGCGCCAGTGAATGCCTGCTCGGAAGCGATCGTAGGTGCGCTGCGGGATTACGTCATAATCGCTGCGTCTTACCCCTTCAAGGAATACATTTCTGTCCACGGCGCGTATATCATAGCTGGCGCTGACATACAGGCTGGTCTCAGTTTGGGGCGAGTAGGCCTGTTGCAGTTCAGGGATGTTGAGGCCGAAGCGCATGGTCGCTCCCACTGCGGCATCTACATAGATGTTCCCGCCGCGTCCTTCCAGGTGTCCCACAACATCAATCCCCAGGCCGTTTTCATGCTCCCATACAGGGAGTCTCCCATCGAGTTTCAGGTGGAGAATCCACCCCCAGCGCTCGGAGATCTGGCTGTCCCAGCCGTCGTACTCGTTGAAGTTCAGTACCGTATGGGTAATGTCCTGTGCTTCTTCTCCCAGAGCGCGCTCCCCGGTTGTACCCAGAGTCAGGGCGCTGGTGAGCATCACGTTCGGTTTTAAACGGGTGCGATATTCTCCCCCCAGATAGAGCCAGGCCCCGTAGGGATGTTGCCCTTCGGGTGGTTTGCGCGTGTTATCCTCCTCCGGGGTGAATAGATCCTGCCCCATAAACAGGCTGAAAGGCCGATCTGCAGGATGGACTTCAAGCTGCACCCCACTGGTATAGCCCCGATCCTGGGCAAAGAAACTGTCATTTGCAACGCGCAGACTCCACAGGGTCGGGGCATCTTTGGCGCTGGCTGCAGCGGGTGCCAGGGTGGTGATGAAGGTAAGGGCGAAAACAGATAGCCACATATAACATTTGCATTTCATTGAAATCTCCTGCGCAGGGTGGGTGTAGGTATGTTTATGTTTAGTTATTTTGTAATGAATGTTGCATTATCTTACCTTCTCCGGGTAGGAATTTCAAAAAAAACAAACGCCCCTGTGCAGATACAGAGGCGTTTGAAAATGGTGCGTTAGTGCTCGGAGATGTTTACCAGTTCTCGCCCAAAAGCTCGAAATGAGCCTGCGGATGGATACATGCGGGGCACAGCTCTACGGCTTCGGTCCCGGTGTGGAGGTAGCCACAGTTACGGCAGCGCCAGGTTACCTGCTTGTCACGCTTGAATACCTGCCCTTTCTGGAGATTATTGAGCAGGTCAAGGTAGCGCTTCTCGTGCTGCTTTTCCGATACACTGATGGCATCCCATGCAGCAGCAATATCGTGGAATCCCTCCTTACGCGCAACCTCGGCAAAACCCGGATACAGATCAGAGTACTCTTCGTGCTCACCAGCTGCAGCTTCCTGCAGATTCTCGGTTGTGGTACCCATTTTGCCTGCAGGATACGCTGCAGTTATTTCGACCATCTCCCCCCCATCGAGGAACTTGAAAAAGCGCTTGGCGTGCTCCTTCTCCTGATCGGCGGTCTCCTCGAAAATATCCGCAATCTGCACATAGCCCTCTTTTTTAGCAATGCTGGCGAAGTAGGTATAGCGATTGCGTGCCTGACTCTCGCCGGCAAAGGATTTCAGCAGATTCTTTTCAGTTTCAGTTCCTTTAACACTTTGACCCATGGGTTGTTTCCTCCTTTTAACTACAGTTGAATTACAGGGTCCGACCACACGTCAGACAATTATTGCACGATTATGTGCAAGTCACTTGTATTTAAGTAATGTTCCGCCGCGCTTTCATCAAGGGGCAGCTTCATTGTTTTGTTATACAGCTTTATACTGTGGGGGGGATTATCAGTATTAATAGTTGCACGCATTGCAGATACCATATGCTACCATTTGTGCCCGTTCCACTTTACCCCAGTCCTTTAGCTCGTCTTGCAGAGAGTCTCTGGCAGCCATATCCCAGGTGAAGTCCATGATCTTATTGCACTTGCGACACACAATGTGGTGGTGATCAATATGCTGAACTTCAAAACGGGCCTGATTCTGTCCCGACTCGACCCGGTGAATCAGATTATGGCTCACAAGGGTAGCGAGGGTGCGGTACACGGTGTCGAGGGATAAAGAGGGCATTTTGTCTTTCAGGCGCTGATATAGAATCTCTGCCGTGGGGTGGTCAGAGGCGCGCGCGAGTTCGCCGTAGATCTCCAGTCGCTGCGGGGTGACGCGCAAGCGCTTCTGGCGGCAGATCTCCTCGAACATTTTCATGTGCCCCGGTGGTGCTGTGTTTGAGGGCGAGCCTTCTTCGTGTGTGTGCATAAATATCCCTGGATTGCGTGGGTAAACACTATGCTTATGCGCAAAGCATAAGAAAGAATAATTCCTATGTGGCTCAGGGTACGGATCATTTGCCTGAGTGTCAAGAGGGGAATGGATTTTATTCAGGGCTTTGTTGATGCAAGATGTTCATCTGATCCAGGCGTTCTAGCAGAGAGCTGATTCTGCGCCATATCTCATTCAGTTCCTTCCCTGGCTCCAGCGAAGTGATTGCGGTCTCCCCGATTTTTATCCTTTTCTCATCGCCCAGCAGTGGCTGGGCGCGAATTCCCCAAACCGTATGCAGGACAGCAGCTTTCCCTTCATGCTCCCCAATGTAGAGCATTATATGACCCGGCACATGGAGAAGCGTGGCAAAGGGGATAGCATGGGTAGCTATGTAGTCACGCCGCTGGGGTAAAGGTGTTTCATTCAGGCTGATAGCTCTGCCCACATTAGTCTGATCTCCCGAGTTACGCGGAAGCCATATGCCGAACGGGGCAAATAGGTCGCGCATGGTGCCGGAACAGTCGCGTCCGCTGAAACGATCGCCCCATGAATATGGTTGGTTCATGAAATGTGAACTCAATTCTGCAACCCGCGCCGGAGTAAGGGGGAGAGGGAAGGGGTGGCCTATAGCGCTTGAGACAATTGCGCGCTCCAGAGCGGCATCCCCCTGTGAATTTTTATGTGGAACTCCTACCACATACCCTGAGTCAGTGTGCTCTAACAACGGGACAATTGTGCCGGCCCGGGTGGGGGGGAATGAGCCTCCTGCCGCACTGTGCAGCGGGTGGCCATCTTCCACAAAAGCGATATATTCAGCACATGAGTACGCATCTTTGAACCCGTTGTCCACCCAAGCTACCGCAGTCGCAGGAACCCACCCATACAACAGCGGAGTCTCAATGAAAAGCCAGTTACCCGACTGGCTGGCATGAGTAACCAGCAGTGGCGACCCCGCAGGAAGAACCCCGTGTTGCATGTAGTCGAACGGGAAGCCTTCGCCTGCCTGGGCGGGATCGTTGAATATGGGGGCAGGGGTGGGCAGGGCGCGCACATCGGTATGCGCAACGCTAATAGCGTGACGCTGCATGGAAGGATATGCTTTAGCGGCGCAGCGCTGTTCGAGATTTGCAACAGCTTCACTTTCCATAGGTAAAAGGTTGTGCCCGAACGCCTCATTAGATTCAAGCCACTCCAGGGCCCAGAACGGATGTTGCGTTTCTTTCAAGGGCGCATCTGCACGCCAGGGAGAAAAATGGCGGGCGAGAAAGTCCTGCATCAATCTGTGTTGTTCGGACCTATTCATCAAGGGGGTATTGGCGGAAGCGCTATCAAGATACTCAGCGGGTTGCTGGGGCATCGAGCCAAGGTCATGCACCTGATAGTTTTGCGGTAGAGTGCAGCCACATAGACAGAGTATTACCAGAAAAGCGAATGGGAAATATGCACGCGCTGGAAACCCCTCCATCCGCGGGACGAAACTCCGAGTTAATGTTATTGCACGGATCAGGGACATGGGCAGAGTCTTTGCATATAACAGTAACCAGCGATTGAAGGGATAATTGTGAATCAAAGGGCTATAAGCGGTCTATTTATCCCCATGAAACACAGACAAATGCATTCTAACAAGTTTTCTTCGTACATGACATAGCGATGGCATTTTTGCATTTGTCTTGGACACAAGTGTATTCAATTGACTTAAAAGCTTTTTTTAAAATAGCATCTTGTGTTCGATCTGATTGTGTGCTAATTCATAAAAGAAAATTACACTGTCCGTTTCGGTGAACTTTCAGGGCTAATGTGTTTTTTGTGCGCTACACTGAACACTTAAGTGACTCTTTTCATGGTTAAAACACGGCATCAAGGTTAAAAGTGAGTGATATTGCGGAGAGCAACGTATGAGTAATGCAGAAAAATCAGCTGAAGTTATTGCCGAAGCGAGGCGCGCGGCCCAGGAGCGCCAGGGCAGTTATCGGGAACAGGCCCTGAATATGTATCCTCATGTGTGTGGGCGCTGCTGTCGTGAATTTGAGGGGAAAAAGCTGCGCGAGCTTACCGTGCATCACCGTGATCACAATCACGATAACAATCCTCCGGATGGAAGCAATTGGGAGTTGTTGTGCATGTACTGCCATGAGCAGGAGCATATCCGCGCCCTGGAGCAGCAGCGCGAAAGTGATGGCGCCGGTTCTGTCAGCAAGCCCTCTCTCAATCATTCCCCTTTTGCGGCGTTGGCAGGTTTAAAAAAAGAGCAATAACTGCATGCAGTGTTCAGATTCTGAGCACACAATTAAGTACTAAGGTAACATATTGATGCATTGCAATAATTCTCTCAGCCCTGTTTTGCACACTGCCCTGAATGACATATATCCTGCTTCGGTGGAGAGATAGATGTGGAAATGCCCTGTTCTAATACCAATTAAACAATAACCAAATATGCTTGTATATAATAATTAATTCGAGTGTTTTCTGCACTGTCCTATTAACAAGGAGTGGTTCATGCTTGACAATTTAAAAGTCGGAAAAAAGCTGTTTTTACTCTCTGCATCGATTCTGCTGCTGTTGCTGGCGGTTATGTTTACCGGATACAACGGCATTACTAAAAGCGTTGAGAGCAGTAAGCATGTGAGTGAACTCCAGGAAACGGCGAAACTTCTGGCCACCCTTGAAATTGACCATCTCAACTGGGCTTCACAGGTTACCGAATTCTTAAACAACGACAGTATAAACGAACTCGATGTTCAGGTGGATCACACTCTGTGTCGCTTCGGTAAATGGTACTATGGCCCCGAACGCGAGCGTCTCGAAGAAATGGTTCCAGAGACTGGGGCTGCGCTGCAGAAGCTGGAACAGCCGCACAAAAAACTGCATGCCTCAGTGAAAAAGATCCGGGCCGCCTATAAGGCCTCTGATCCCGATTTTGCGCGGATGTTGATGCTCTCAGAGGCGATCCACATGGACTGGGCTTACGAAATTCAGCGATCCATTGCCATGGAGGAGAATTTTCTTGATGTCTCCGTAGATCCACAGCAGTGCGAACTGGTGCAGTTCATGGATGGAGTGGGGGGAAAAATTCTGCTGCAATACAACGGTGGGTTGCGGGAGCTGATGGACGAACTCGCGCCGGTGCATGCGGAATTACACCAATATGACGGCGAGGTGGAAGCCCTGCTGGAGGAGGGTGATTTTGCTGCAGCTTCGCAGATGTTTGATAATCGTATCGAGCCCGCGCTGGATCAGCTGCGGATGACTTTACGCGAGGCGGTAGAGATAACCCGACAGGCTCAGGCGGGGAAAACCCGCGCCAAGGAATTGTTCTATACCGAGACCCAGCAGCATCTCACCAGGGTGCAGGGGCTGTTCCACGATATCCGCGGACTTGCCGAAGCGAGTGTTGAAGAGAACATTGAGGAGAGTGAGTATGTTGCCGGGCTTGCCCAAAGCATCAATCTCGGGGGTGGTATCGCTGCTTTGGTCGTGGGCGGTTTGCTCGCAGTGCTGATCAGCCGTTCCCTCAGTGGGCCGTTGCGCCGTACCGTGGCAATGCTTGAAAATATGGAGCGGGGTCATCTCGATCAACGTCTCAACCTCCAGCGCTCCGATGAGATCGGACATATGGCTGCAACCATGGATCGCTTTGCCGATTCTCTCCAGCATGAGGTGATTGAATCCCTGAATCGCCTTGCCGCCGGCGATCTGACCTTTGAAGTTATCCCCAGGGATGAACAGGATCAGCTGCGCAATTCACTTAAACAGCTCAATGAGGATCTCAATCAGATCATGGAACAGATACGCGGCACCGGCGAAGAGATAGCTACTGCTTCAGGCGAGGTTGCTGACTCAAGTCAGGCCCTGTCCCAGGGTGCCACGGAGTCCGCTGCATCCCTGGAGGAGATTTCCGCGTCCTTGAATCAGACGGCGTCCCAGGTAAGTCAGAATGCGGAAAACTCCAAAGAAGCCGACAAGTTAACCAGCGAGGCGCGAAGTGCCGCTTCCAAGGGTTCGGAATACATGCAGGGGATGGTCGCTGCCATGGGTGATATAGATGCTGCCGGGCAGGATATCTCAAAAATCATTAAAACCATTGATGAGATCGCGTTTCAGACCAATCTTCTTGCTCTCAACGCCGCAGTAGAGGCAGCTCGCGCCGGTCAGCACGGCAAGGGCTTTGCTGTGGTGGCCGAAGAGGTGCGCAGCCTTGCCGCCCGTAGTGCCAAAGCCGCCGCTGAGACTTCAGATCTTATTCAGGGGACGGTGGAGAAGACAGCGCACGGCAACGCTATGGCGGAACAGACCTCAGCGGCACTGGATGAAATTGTCACCGGGATAACCAAAGTTACTGACATCGTGGCGGAGATTTCCAGTGCGAGTGCCGAGCAATCCACCGGCATTGCAGAAATCAATCAGGGGGTATCCCAGATAGATTCCGTGACCCAGCAGAACACCGCAAGTTCCGAACAGAGCGCTGCCTCTGCAGAAGAGCTTGCAGGCCAGGCGGAAAGTCTCAAGAAGATGTTGCAGCGTTTCAAAATCAAGCCAAGCAGAGCTCCCCAAGGGCAGGAGCAGCAGGCATTGCCTGAATCCGACACCTGGGGCAGTAGTTCATCACACACAGAGGATGGGCCGCGGCAGATATCCTTCGATTAAAGCAGCCAGAAGTCTATTCTGAAGCACACGGCCCCGCTATCATGTAATAATGGTAGCGGGGCCGTTTGTGTCTGGCTTTTATTTTGAGATGATGTTTCCCTTAATCCTGCAGAGCTTCGCGGATCTTCCCTGCCAGAACAGGCATCTCCAGGGGTTTGAGTATAAAGGCCTGCACTCCCAGATCCGCGGCATTGGTCTGGTCGATCTTGTTACTGTAACCCGTACACACAATGGTGGGGATATCCGGGCGGATTTGGCGCAGTTTTTCTATCAGTTCGAGCCCGGTAATGTCCGGCATGGTTTGATCGGTAATCACCAGATCGAAGTGATCCGGGTTTGCTTCAAACAGGCGCAGCGCTTCGGTGCTGTCGGTCATCCCGGTGGCTGTATAGCCCAGTTCCTCAAGCATCATCACTCCCATATCCACAAGTATCTCTTCGTCGTCCACAAAGAGAACTTTTTCACTCCCACGCGGTATACGGAGATCTTCTTTCTCAGGCATTTCAACGTCATCATGTTGTATCAAAGGAAAGAACAGATCAAAACATGAGCCCCTGCCGGGGGTTGATTTTACGCGAATGCATCCATGGTGCTGCTTTACAATGCCCATAACGGTGGACAATCCCATCCCCAGATTCTGCGCCTGACTTCTGGAGGAGTAGAAAGGATCAAATATTTTATCAATTATCTCATTCGGGATGCCGCACCCGCTATCCTCCACGCGCACACGTGCATAGGGGCCGGGGGTGCATCCAAAGGCGGGATTGCAATGCGCTTTATTCAAATCCTCCCGTCCGGTACTTATAATCAGAGTCCCCTTCTCATCCATCGCCTTTACCGCATTGCTGCACAGATTGAAAAGCGCTTCCTGGATTCTGCTTCCATCTGCATGCACCATCAGCTTCGTGTCAGCTACATCTATATCGGTAACGATGCGCACACTGTTGGGGATGGTCGCACGCAGCAGATTGATGGTTTCATCCAGTACAATCCCGAGTTGTACAGGTTCGGTGGTATGTCTGCCGTTACGTGTATAGGTAAGAATCTGCTGGACCAGATCGCGGATGCGCAGCCCACCGGTGCGGGCATTGTTGAGGAGGGTCTCCAGCTGTGTCGGGTCATCGCGACTGATCCGCGCCATTTCGATACTGTTCATGATAATACCGAGGCTGTTGTTGAAGTTGTGCGCAATTCCTGCCGCCATAACCCCAACTGCCTCCATCTTGTAACGCTGGCGCAGTTGTGCTTCAAGTTCCAGGCGCTGGGTAATATCCTGAAAGAATCCCAGCATAATCTCCTGATCGTCGAGTTTGAAGCGCTGTGCCTTTATCTCCACATCTATGAGTTCACCCCGGCGTGTAATGATTTTACGCTGGATAGGAGCATCGGTGCTGCTGCCGCAGTGCTGTACAAAATCCGGGGTTCTACCGTCTGATCCAACGGGGTCCGGGTGCATAATCGCCTGTGACTGCCCGATTATTTCACTCTGCTCCCGCTCCAGCATCTGTGCCATGGCGGGATTACACTCGATAATGACCCCATCTTCAACCCTTGCCATTGCAATCCCGATATCGGCCTCGCGCATGATGGCTTCTAGTTTCGACTCATCGCTGCGGCGTTGGGTGGCTTCGACGAAGGCAATACTCAGGATATTGGCCTCCTCAAGCACAGCGGGATAAGCCTCTATCTGGAGAATGTCCTTTTCCGGGTTCGTGAGGGTGAAGGTGAAGAAGGTCTGTGCCGTGGCAAGGGCGTGTTGCAACAGTTCGTGCAAGGATCTATCTGCGTTTGCACTTAAGGTGTCAAGTTCCAAGCCGCATAATTCATCAACTTCGCGCAAAAACAGGGCGGCAGCGCTGACATTGGCTTCAATGATGCGGAAGTTGTCGCGCTGCAGTAGTAATTTAGGGGTGGGATTGTGCTGAAAACACGCCTGGTACAGAGCCAGTTTGTCCATAATACTTCTTTCCGATTACAGGGTGCGGGACAATTAATTTAAATGGTGTCCTACCCCATCGCAGGGGCAGAGGCCAAGTCTATACGCTTGCAGCGGCCTCAACCCGGTAATCCAAATCAATGTTAGGGAAAGTTATGTTTAACTATATAGCATTGGGTCAATCGCCTGCAAGGGGTTTTAAACCATTAAAATGCTGATTACATGGTGCGTTGCGGGGAGTTAAAATTTTATTGCCATTTATGGATTAAATTCGGATTAGATCTTTCGTATTTAACACTAACCACAGCATATGCGATAAGGATATAAGCAAAAACAGATGCGCTCTTCATTCTAATGTGTCAGAATACCAGGCTTTTGTTGGAGTACACAATCAACACGTGTCCATGCGCCTAACTTCAGAACGGCAGAACTCGGGCCAATTTAGCTCCCCATGTATCTGAACTTGCGTGGCTGCCGTACTAAGGAAAAAAGGAGGTAAGATTGAGTATCGGGAAAAAATTGATGCTTTCCTTCGGGTTTATCCTGGGATTGACCCTTTTTGTGGGATGGCTGGGTGACTTTAATATGCAGCGTGTGCAGGAGAACGGCAAAAATACCGATGCAATCCTGGAGGTGGAAAATCTGTTTGAGCGGGCGCTGGCGGCACAGTTGCGCTATGCGGCTACCGATAGTGCTTCAGTAAGGCGGCAGCAGTCAGAGCACCTTTATACCACGCTGGATGAGCTCAATGGCGTACTTGCCGAGCTCAAGCAAACTCTTGGTAAAGATCTCCATCCTGCACTCAACGCTACTGCGGCCCAGGCACAGGAGTATCGCCGGGCTTTTGATGAATATGTTGAACTGAGTAAGGCGCGTGAGGCGGCGATGGAAAATATGAAGAACATCTCCAATAAAACCTTTACGCGCACCAACGAACTTAAAGCACTGCTTTCCGAGCGTCTGACTCAGACTCTGGAGGCGCGCGATACATTTGAAGATATGTTTGATTACGAGTTAGCGGTCTCGGACATGGTTGGATACCTTGAAGCAGTGCAGACGGCAAACCTGATGTTCCTCAACGCGCGTAAGTTTGAAAAGGAGCATATCCTTACTCTGGATGAAACCTTTTATACACGTGTGGGCGCAAGTATCGATGCAATGCGGGCTCAGATTGAAGATGTTGCTTTCGGCATAGATGATCCCGGAGTTGCGGAGGTAGTTGAGCAAACCCTGGCCGGCATCGAGAGCTATCGCGAGAGCTTCGAGGATCATGCCACTCAGATGGAGCTGCAGCAGAGCAAGGCTGACCAGATGTCAAGGGCTGCCAAGGCTGCGGAAAAGGCGTGTGAGAATGCTGTTGATAAGTTGCAGCAGATGACCAGCAAGGGCAGTGTCGTGGCACATAATGTTCTGTTCTGGTTGTGTATGCTTTGTGCGGCACTTGGGGCTGTGATTGCGTGGCGGATTGCACGTAGTATCTCCGCCCCCCTGGGTGATGCCGCACAGATGCTTGAAGAGATCGCAGATGGGCATCTGACTCGCAGGCTGAACCTGCAGCGCAGGGATGAGATCGGTTCTCTGGCGCAGACCATGGACAGGTTTGCCGATAGTCTGCAGAATGAAATTGTAGAACCTTTGGGCAGGCTTGCCCAGGGAGACCTGCGCATAGATGTTACCCCGCGTGACGAAGAGGATGTGCTGCGCAATGCGCTGAAGAAACTCGGTGAGGACCTAAACAATATCGTGCAGGATATCCAGGATTCAAGCGATCAGATAGACAGCGGTTCGGGCCAGGTTGCGGATTCGAGCCAGGCGCTGAGTCAGGGAGCAACCCAGCAGGCCAGTTCTCTGGAGGAGATAAACAGCTCTCTACAGCAGCTCACCAGCCAGACTGAGCATAATGCCGATTCTTCGCGTTCTGCACAGCAGTTGACCGAAGATGTGAAGCGCGATGCAGAACAGGGCAATACCCAGATGGAACAACTTAACGGCGCCATGGGGGAAATTGTTAAGGCAAGTGATGATATCTCTAAAATCATCAAGGTGATTGATGAGATCGCATTCCAGACCAACCTTCTGGCACTGAATGCTGCAGTGGAAGCGGCACGCGCCGGGCAGCACGGCAAGGGTTTCGCCGTGGTGGCCGAAGAGGTGCGGAATCTTGCGGCGCGCAGCGCGAAGGCCGCACGCGAGACTTCAAGTCTCATCCAGGGCGCTATGGAGAAGGCCGAGGCCGGCTCCAGCATGGCCAATATGACCGGCGAGTCATTGGAAAAGATCGTCAACGGGGTCATCAAGGCTTCGGAGATTGTGACCGAGATTGCGCATGCAAGTACGGAGCAGGCTGAAGGGATCAAACAGATCAGCGTCGGCGTAGAGCAGATAGATGATGTGACCCAGAAGAATACCGCGAGTGCCGAGGAAACTGCCGCCGCCTCCGCAGAGTTACGCAACCAGGCGGCCAATCTCAGTGCGCTGGTGCAGCATTTCCAGATTCAGGCAAACCCACACGCAAAGGTGGCGCAGCTGGAATACACCGATGAAC
>JAWOFA010000032.1:0-13996 GCA_046482505.1 Desulfuromonadaceae bacterium
GCTATGACAGATTATTCTTGCGTTGTCGCATTCTCAATGTCGATATCAAGGTTGGTCGGCGCAACTGTCCCACACAGCGCAAATCTTGGGAGTGATATAAATAGAACATTAGCGCCTTTCAAGATGGAAGTTTGTTCAACTATCCTGACGGGCCCAAAATCTAATATGCAAGATCGAATTGAGCGAGAGGCTGAAAAGGCAGCGAATGATTTGTTCATAATGATCGACCGCGCAAAGGATTCTGTGAAATCTAAATGGCCACAGCTTTGGGAGGCTGCTCACGGCAGATCAACAAGATGATGCCCAACAAGGCCATGCAGCCGACGCTCCTGCGTCGCGCGGCTGATGGCTGGCGTTATGCTCTAAAGCAGGAGGCTCAATGAAAAAAAGAACAAAATTGCGTTTGTTGGGTGGGGTTATACTTTTCTTCAATCTCTGGCTTATTGGTAATTACAATTTACAGGGAGTTCCTGTACTGTTACTCACATTTGGTTTTGCGATTATCTATGAGTATGTAATCGTTCGGCCTTTAACCAAAAATAGTTCATAGGATTCACAATGAGCATTCAATCTTTACGGAAAGAATACACTAAAATTATTTTTCTGATATACGTCATTTTATTTTTACCGATTTTGTGCAGTGCAGATGTAATAGATCCAGAAGAATATATCCGAAAAAATGGCTACCATTCTGTAAAAATGGGAGATGACCAAAAAGCAAAATTTTATTCATACACAGAAAGATTACCACAAGCAAAAATTGAATCTTTAGAAGCTGATATAGAAAAGCTTCCAAAACATGCTGACGTTATGCAAATGTGTGATTTTATGAGAGGCAGCGTAAAAGCACTATTACTTGAGGAACAGGGAATTTCATGTGATGTAGCAGTAACAAATTATGGTTACCAAGGTTCAACAATATCCTGCGTACTTAAATATATGTATGAAGGCAATATTGGCACTCAGTTAATTTATAGCAAAAAAGGTGCAGATGGAATGTATATGGTGTTTGTCTCTGACAACACTGAAAAAAGTCATTCAGCAGAAGAAGACCTTACATCTGTTGCCCATTTGCAATTTGTTGCTGAGCAATACAATGCGGAGACACCAAAAAAACTTGACAGCTATACGATTTTTTTAGGTATTATCGCCAAACCAGATGAACTTGTTTATAGGTATAAAATCATTAACATAAAAACCGATAAAAAATCATTAGAAAAATTTATGTCAATGCAAACACCAGTGGTAATCAATCATATGTGTTCTACACCAGAAACGAAATGGCTTATAAATAATGGCGTAACGCTTACAAGTGCTTACTACGACGAAAATAATCAATTTTTTGGTAGGGTGAAAGTCACAAATAGCAGTTGCAATTAGTTTCACAAATTTTAGCATAATAATGCTAATCAGCCGACGCAAAAAGGCCGCGCGGCTGATTAGCGGCGTTATATGCCCAACCCAGCCCGAACCAGCCAAGGGAACTCGACTATCGGATGACGAATAAAAAAGACCTATCAGAACGCGACATCTGCACCAAGTTCATCACGCCTGCGTTGGAACAGGCAGGTTGGGATATGCAGAAACAAGTCCGCGAGGAAGTCGGCTTCACCGAAACAAGAAAAGGGGTCAAATCTGCCTTTGGCCTTCCTTCCGCCTTGCTGACCTGCAAAACTCTCTGAATCCTGTTTGCTCAGGCAATTAAGAACGTCGCCCACCTGGTCTGCGTCCATGAATCGGATTTTGGATTAAGGGCTTAATCTTCTTGACCGATAAATATTTCGTACAGCATAATGTACGTAAAATTGACAGGAGGTGCATTATGCAAAGACTAAAACTTGATCAAGACATTCGCCCTATGTCAGAGTTCAGAACTGGCATTGCTTCTTTCCTGAAACAAGTGCATGACACAAAGAGGCCATTGGTCATCACCCAACACGGCAAAGGAGTAGCGGTACTCATCGATGTGGAAGAATACGAAGCCATGCAGGAAAAAATTGAATTACTGGAGGACGTACAAACGTCAACAGCGCAAATTGATGCTGGGGCAGGGTTTGAACACAACAAAGCAAAAGCAGCGATCCTGGGGCGTATTGAAAAATGAAAATTATCTGGTCCCCCCTCGCTATTGACCGGGCCACTGAAATTGCAGAGTACATTGCCCAAGACAGCCCGAGTGCAGCAACCAAATGGGTAGAAAATTTATTTAAGAAAGTACAACTTCTCAAATCCTCACCCCAAATTGGGCGCATGGTTCCAGAAACTCAGCTCGAAGACATTCGTGAGTTGATATGCGGTAATTATCGAATTATTTACCGGGCAGAAGAAAGCAAAATATCAGTCCTAACTGTTCGGCATGGCAAACAAATTCTCCCGATGGAAGACATTCAGGCATAATCATAGAGTTCGAAAAAGGAGGCGAATCTGCCTTTGGCTTTCCCTCCTCTCCCAGAGCCAATAGATGATCAATTCCAATTACCGTGCTCCGCTGCTTTTTCGCAACGGCCATATCCAAACCGTCTACCCGGCGCTGTTCCGGCGGGTCCCCGATGTATACTACCACCGTGAGCGGATCGAAACGCCGGATAAAGACTTCCTGGATCTCGACTGGTCCGGTGTCGGCGGCGAGGCGCTGGTCATCCTTTCGCACGGCCTTGAAGGTGATTCTCACCGGCCTTACGTGAAGGGGATGGCTCGGGTTATGAATCGACACGGGATCGATGCGCTGGCCTGGAACTACCGTGGCTGCAGCGGCGAGCCGAACCGGCAACTGCGGATGTACCATAACGGTGCCATCGACGACCTGCACTCCGTTGTTGTCCACGCAGCCCCTGCCTACCGGACGCTTTACCTCGTGGGCTTCAGTATGGGGGGCAACTTGACCCTGCTCTATCTCGGCAAGATGGCCGCCCAACTCCCCGCAGCGGTGCAGGGGAGCGTCACCTTCTCCGTCCCCTGCGACCTGGCCGATTCGGCTGCCGCGCTTGAACGCAGACGCAACACCTTCTACATGGCAAGTTTCCTTAACTCACTGCACCGCAAGATCCGCGCGAAACAGGCCCGGTTTCCCGAGTCTCTCGACGACCGCGGCTATCATGAGATCAAGACCTTCCGCGATTTTGACGCCCGCTACACAGCCCCGCTGCACGGTTTCGACAGCGCCGAAGACTACTGGCGTAAATGCAGCTGCGCCCCCTGGCTGGAGCAAATCCGACTGCCTTCGCTGATCGTCAACGCCGTCGACGACCCTTTCCTGGCGGCAGGCTGTTACCCGATACAGGAGTGCGCCTCCAATCCGCACACCACGCTGGAGATCACACGCCACGGCGGTCATGTCGGTTTTGTCGCATCCAACGGCGAGGGACACTACTGGTCGGAAGAGAGGGCTGTGGCATTCATTCGAAAGCTTGATTACCGACAGCAGAAACAGTAGGACTATTCACTCGTTTAATACCTTTGAGGTGTTCCTCCCCGAGCCATGGGTAGAAATAGACAACCTCGTTGATACTTCGGGTCAGTGCCGGTAACAATATCCCCCGATCTTTGACAAACCCCTATTCACTGCTATCATCTCAATAAGACCAGAATCGCACGCGTCGTAACTTGTTGCTATATCATCACATTGCCCAACTAGGTAACCGTCGGCAGAGAATATTTTTCTGTGACGATGACTGTCGCGCTTATTTCTAACTCATGTCTGGATGGCTTGCCAGGTATCACCTGATTTGCGTAACATCTGAATCAGGTTACCCTACTGATACTTCGCCCGCAAAATCCTGGCCCTAAAGTACAATAAGTAGCGACTAGAATATACCGTTCCCGGAATTTCGGAAGGGTGCGTTGAAATTCGGAAAAAAAAGGAGAATCTAAATGGAAAAAAACAAGACAGTACTGGGAATTGACCAGAATATTGAAGGGATGCTTTGTTATGTACTGGGTTTTCTGACAGGAATCATTTTCATGGTACTGGAAAAAGAAAATCAGTTTGTAAGATTTCACGCAATACAATCCACTGTGGTCTTTCTTGCCTTGTTTGCCCTAAATCTGGTTGTAGGGTTTATTCCAGTTATCGGGTTACTTTCTGTTGCAATATCCTTACTGGGTATAATCCTCTGGATTTTTCTCATGGTCAAGGCCTTTAAAGGTGAAAAGTATAGCCTGCCATGGGCTGGAGATATTGCCGAGAAGCAGGTTTCAAAAGCAAAGAAGTAAGTTAACTATTGAGCTTAAGAGGTTGGCAATGCCCATTTTAAGGGGGGAATAAATCCATCCGTAGGTCTCATTATCGTCACGTATGGTGACAATGGCCTTTAAATGGGCACAGCCAACTCACTGGTAATCATACTGAATAGTTGCGAAGTAAGAATATGGGGGCATGAGTAAGTGTTGAGAAACTGTATGAAGGTATTTTCAGGCATAATCGCTGTCTTGATGGCTGTTATGTTATGCAGTTGCAGCGGTACTCGCCCATCTGAACAACTCGGTCTGGATAATAACCGCTTGCGCCCTTGTCCGGATTCTCCGAACTGTGTTTCCTCTGCAGAGACTGATCCCGACCAGCGGGTACTCCCTTTCAAGCTTCATATCGAAGCGCCGACGGCCTGGGCAACGATAGTGGAGAGTGTCACTGCATTGCCCCGCACCCGTATCGTTTCAGTCACTGACAATTATCTGCACGCTGAGTGCCGCAGTGCGGTTTTTGGGTTTGTCGATGATTTGGAATTACACTTACGGTCTGAGCAGCAACAAGTCGATATCCGGTCAGCTGCCCGTATGGGTTACTATGATTTCGGGGTTAACCGGAAGCGCATTAAAGAACTGCGTTCAAGGCTTAGTTCTGCAGGTGTGGTCAGAAAAGCGGTGGAACAATAGTCTGGCGGAGTTCTGAGAAACTACGCAAATCTTAAAAAGGCAAAAGATCAGGAAGCAGATATGTGGGGAGCAAAAAGTGCTTTCCCTGAGACAGAAAAATGACTCAGGGTAATAAAGGATTCTGCTAGAAACCCCTTAGCCATAAAAGAACAAACACGTGGAAGGCCCCGAAATTCAACGGAATGGCTCAAAGCATAATCGATCGACCTGTTGTTGACGCCTCAGTTCATAGTGATATTAGTTTAGTCAACAGTTTTTACCGTGAGCCTATATCCCAGGGAGGCCAGAAATGCGCACAAGTAAACAGGTACAAATGCTGCATGCTATCCGCAGTGATTGGGAGTTGTGTTCACATCAGATCGAAACCTCTGCCCCTTCTCAGAAAGTTATCGAAGCGATGAGACGGGTCCCGCGGGATGAATTCGTGCCGGACAAGATGCGTGCACGTGCCTTCGACAACAATGCTTTACCCATCGGTGAAGGACAGACTATCTCGCAACCTTTTATCGTTGCGTTGATGACCGATCTGCTTAACCTGAGCACAGATCACCATGTACTCGAAGTTGGCGCGGGGTCGGGGTATCAGGCTGCAGTACTGGCCGAAATGGTCAGCCACGTCTACACCATCGAGGTAGTCCAGTCGTTGGCTGAAGGTGCCGCTACGCAGTTGGAGCGGCTCGGCTACGATAACGTCAAAGTACGTTGTGGAGATGGTTATCGCGGCTGGCCTGAATTTGCACCCTATGACGCCATTCTGGTGGCGGCTACAGCTCCGCATGTGCCAAACTCTCTCAAGGAGCAGCTACGACCGGGCGGTCGTATGGTGATACCGGTAGGGATGCCTTATCAGCACCAGGAACTGATGCTTTATGAAAAGGATCTGGACGGAAATTTCAGCGCCCGTACCATGCTCGGGGTGGCATTTGTTCCCTTGACTGGAGAAGGTGCCTCTTCATCCGCTTGATTGAATTACCTTTGAACCCCAGCGCAGGTAAGTTGACGACAGGACTCAGAATTGATTGTAATGTTCGCCAATGGCGAAAATGTAGATGTAGTTGATATCTGATTTGTAAATGATTCGATCTTTATGGCCCAATCTGCACGACCAAAAGCCGGAAAGGTTGTGGTGAAGTGCTTTGTGTTTCCCCGAGCCTGAAGTTGGATCCCCCCGAAGCATTTCTTTCAATTAGACCGATAAGCCGCTATTCTGCGCGGCGCAGATCGCACAGGGTGCTGGTCTGCGGAATTGCCCCGGTCTCGCGCCAAGCCAGGCCATCTGCCCGGCAGAGACGCACGGTCTCACTCCCCAAACACCTGTATTACATACTCTGAACGCTGTTGCGCCTCAGTGTGTTGGCGCTCCAGCCCTTCAATTCGGCTCAGACGCGGGAGTAATCCCATGCCATTGGCGGTCTGGATCGACAATCCGGGCCGCGCGTTGAGTTCTAGGAGCAGCGGGTTGTTGAATCGATCTAGAACGATATCTATACCCAGATACCCGAGTCCGGTCATATCATAGCAGCGTGCCGCGAGATGGAGAACCTCCTCCCACTGCGGAACATGGATTTCCTTCAGGTTTGCACCCGTATCAGGATGGGTTGTAACAGAGCGGGAAAACTGCACCGCATTCAGTGGCTTACCCGTACAGATATCTATCCCCACCCCAACGGCCCCCTGGTGCAGGTTGGCCTTGCCGTTGGATTTGCGCGTAGCCAGGCGCAGCATCGCCATTACCGGGTACCCTTTAAATACCACAATGCGGATATCCGGCACCCCCTGATATGAATAGGGGTCAAACAGATCGGAAAATCCTATTACCTCTTCCACAATAGCCACATCCGGATTTCCCCCCAGGGAGTACAGCCCTGCAAGGATGTTGGAGATGTGGCGCTTTACCCGTTTCAGACTCAGGCTCGCTCCCGAATTGGTGATAAAACTGTCCTTGTGGCGTGCGCGGATTACCAGAATTCCCTTTCCTCCCGAGCCCTTTGCCGGTTTCACCACAAAGCCATTCAGACGGTGGAGCCGGGTTTCGATGTTGCGCAGACGGTGTTGTTCACGGATCTCGAAGTAAAGTTTTGGCACCGGCACGTCGTAGCGTTGCGCCAGCTTTTTGGTTTTCAGCTTGTCATCCACCAGGGGATAGAGGCTGCGCTGATTGTAGCGTGCGATATAGTTTATGTTGCGCGCATTCATCCCCAGAATCCCGAGGGTGCGCAATCTATGTATACCGATGCCCCACATTAGAACCTCAACTTCAGCCGCAACGCGCGGAAACGGCGCATCTCGCTTACTTTGTAACCGGTGTAGTTCCCCAAGAGCATGATGAGTGCGAGGACGATGAAGTTGACCTCGGGGAAATTAAAGCTCAGGTGTGCCGCCAATGGCCAGTTCATCAACATGAATGCTCCCACCGCCACAACCAGACTTCCAATCCCCTGAATCAGCACTTCGCGCGGGCCTTCGTCTTCCCACAGGATCGACATCCGTTCAATGGTCCAGGCCACGATAATTACCGGAAAAAACGTAATCCCCATATGGGTGTTGATTCCGATCTGATATCCGAACAGGCTGGAGAACACGATAATCAGCAGCACCAGCACCACAATGGTGGAGATCCGGGCTACGAGCAGGAGGTTGAAATAGGACAGGTAACCACGCAGCAGGAGGCCGAAAGCGACCATGGCGACAAAACTAAGCAATCCCGGTACCAGTGAGGTCTGCAAAAAAGAGAGCGCAATCAGGATGGGCATGAAAGTGCCGGAGGTGCGCACCCCCACCAGAACGCTCATAAACACTACTACCAGCGCCCCCATGGGAAGGAGGAGCATCACCTTGAGCATGTTCTGCTCTTCGACGGGGAGCTTGTGCATATCGAAAAAGCTGAAGTAGCCGGAGTCCATACTGTCGAGGGCCAGCTGGGCGGTGGAGACCTGTTGAGAGGTAATGGCAAAGCTGACCCCGGAGTTACGCGCCCCGCTTACATCCAGAAGGGAGGCGCCATCCTGATCCCAGATAAAGAAATCCTGCGGCAGCCCCTGGGCGGCACTGGACGGATCAAACGTAACCCAGCGCTCTGGGGTGTAAATCTGGATCATGGACTCAAGCTCAAGGTTGCGACGATTCTCCTCCAGATAGAGACCCTTGACGATGCGGTTGGGGATTCCGGCAAAATTCAGGAGTTTTTCGAGCAGGAGTACCGGTGAAATCTCGGAGCGCAGCAGGGAAACATTCTGCGAATCGGCGGGATTGTTGACCAGCTTGATCAATTCGCGGCACATGCTCAAAGGGGAACTTGAGCTCTTGTAGGCTTCTGCCAGAACCTGGCGTGCCGCTACTTCACGTGCATCATCCCAAAATACTTGGGGTACGGCAGAAAAGGAGGTGGCTGCAGCGGACGGCGTGTCCTGACTCGGGGCTACCTGCACCTTGTAGTAGAGGGTCTGCAGGCCTGTGGCGCTGCGAGTACTCCACACTCCGCGCCGGTTGGCGTCGAGGTCAAGGATCGAAAAGCCGTAGCCGGGCGAGGCGCTCTGCTCATTCACAATCTGAAAACCCGGCACTTCATCGGGGATATCCAGACTTGCCTCCACTGCACGCCCTTCCGCCGTGAAACTGACCCGCGCCTCGATCAGCCATACCTCGGTCTGATCCTCCGGGAGCAATGGGATGCCGGTGGAGGCATGGCGCATGGCGGTGATGGAGATGCCCCCAATTAGGAGCACTGCAATGATGGTGTAAAATATGCAGCGCGTCATCGTCAGCGGCTTGAGTTGTCAGGATCCTGCCTTGACAGGGGGCTGGAGATATGTTTTTTGCTAACATCGACACTCATGGCATCCTTGAGAATATTACGTCCTACCAGGACGGGGAATTCCATATGAGAGCGATCTGCCAGGGTAAATTCTGCACTCCGCGTGGTATTGCCCAAGGTTATCTGAAATTCCACCACCTGGCGTTCCTCTTTATTATCAGATACCGCCTGCACTATGCTTACATTGCGTACCACTTTGCGTTCCACTTCAATATCTTCCTCTGTTTCAGGGTCGAGAAGGGTGAAACTGACCCAGGGCTCGCCGTTGCGTTCAAAAAGTTCGATGCTGCGCGCATCAACGGAGGAGGTATTGGCACCGGTATCTATGCGTGCAGGGAATGCTTTCCCCGGTGGTGCAAGGAAGATGCGCTCTTCAGCGCCCACTACCTGTTTTCCCCGTGAGTCGGTGGTTTTCGCTGGAGTAGCGAGTTGCCGGCTAGCCCCCAAGTGCAGGTTTGTGCTATTGCGCGTACGTTCCTGCTCTTCCACCTCCCGGCGCAGATCATCAAGCTCGCGGCGCAGCTTGTGCAATTCAGTTTCCTGCTCATCTACTCGTTGGCGTAACGTATCCACCGCGTCGCTCCGGGCCTCAAGTAGCTCATTGTGCATCCCTTCCAGGCGCGAGCCGAGTTGCTGCATCTTTTCGAGTTGCTCCTGCTCCTGTTGGAGCAACGTGGTGAAGCTGCGGTATTCAGCTTTAGTCGCTACAATTACGTGAGGCTGACATGCGCTTGTGAGGAATACCAGCAACAGTGCCCCCATGAAGGCGCGAGCACAGTGGTTAAAACGGTAAGGTTTCATTTATATTACTCCCTGCCAGCCCCCGCCAAGGGCTTTGTATACGCGTGCGAGTCCGGCGGCGACCTCTCCTTTGCTCTGGATAAGTTCATCCTCAAGCTGAAGGAGGGCACGCTGTGCGTCAAGGACGTTGTAGAAATCCACCAATCCGGCGTTGTAGCGATCACGCGCAAGCCATTCAGTACGCCGCGCAGCTTCCACCGCTTTAACCAGATATTCCTGCCTCACCTGCTCCTTGGCGTAGAAAGTGAGGGCATCCTCAATTTCCTGCTGGGCGCGCAGAATGGTGGTATTGTACTGCAGCATCGCTTCGTTGTATTTTTCCTCCTGTAGCTCGATATTCAGGCGCAGGGCATTGCCGCGAAAAATATTCCACGAGATTCCCGGTCCGATACCCCAGAACTGACTGGAGGAGTCAAAGAAATCGCTCCCGGAATTGAGTGCTTCGAGTCCGATTGTGCCCACGAGGCGCAGCTTGGGATAGAGCTCTGCGGTAGCAACTCCGATGCGGGCGCTCTGGGCTGCGAGCATGCGTTCCGCACGCCGGATATCGGGACGGCGCCGCATCGCCTCGGCAGGAATACCCACCGCAACCTTAAGTGGTGCTTCCGGGATAGAGCCTATGGAGGTAAACTCTTCACGCAATGCCCCAGGTGACTGCCCGAGAAGCACGGCAAGGTTGTTTTCCGCCCTGCGGATTGCCGCTTCCAGGCGTGAAACCTGCGCTCGGGTCTGCTCCAGGTTACGCAGGGATTGCTGCAGATCTAGCTCATCGATGAGTCCCGCCTTGAAGCGCGAATTGTTTAGGTCGTAGGTCTTTTTCTGCGTGCCAATGTTGTCCCGGGCTACCTTGAGGCGCTGTTGGGAGGTGCGCAGCTCGATGTAGTTCAGCGCCACTTCGGCGGTGAGGGTGGTCAGCACCCCGTGCATATCCGCACTGCTCGCTTCAAGTTCCGCCTGAGCGCCTTCTACTGAGCGGCGGATCCCTCCAAATAGATCTAGCTCCCAGGAGGAGTCGAGTCCGGCCATGTACCAGTCATTTTCCTCCCCGCCTGCAGGGCTGCCGAGATTTTCACTGCTGCGCTGGCGCTTCATCTGTCCTTCAGCCCCCACTGTGGGGAGATAATCCGCTCGACTCAGACCGCGATTGATGCGCGCCTGCTGCAGGCGTGAGAATGCGGTTTTGAGCTCTAGATTGCCTTTGATGGCGCGCTGTTGCAATCTCTGCAGCAACGGGTCTTCGAACACATTCCACCATGTGGCCAGATCGCTCTCCTGAATACTGGAGGATTTCAGCCCTTCCTCCATCGAAGCGTACCACTCTTCCTGTGCAGCAGGCTCAATGCGGGAATAATCGGGCCCCACCGTGCAAGCGCTTAAGACCAGAGCGACAAAGATAAGGCTTAACCAGCGCACAGTCCCACTCTTGATGGGGCGTTGCAATATATCATGTATGTATCTATCCATAATTTCGCTACCTTTTTATTTAGCAGACTGGTTCGCAAGCCCCTCACGGCGGCGCTGTTTCCAGGCCGAAGATTTATCTCGCATGCTCTGGAGCAGATAGTACAGCACCGGAATAATAAACAGAGCCACAGTTGAAGCCGCTATCATACCGGAAAATACTACTACCCCGATATGGCTGCGGCTCGCCGCCCCGGCCCCTACAGCCCACACCAGGGGAGCAACCCCGAGGATAAAGGTAAGGGCGGTCATCAATACCGCACGGAAACGCAACTTTGCTCCTTCAACTGCGGCATCGCGGGTTCGGATCCCCTCCTCTTTGCGGTCGCGTGCGAATTCGACAATCAGAATTGCGTTTTTCGCCGCTAGCCCTACAAGGAGTACCATGCCGATCTGGGCGTAGATGGACATGGGCAGTCCGGTTATCAGCAATCCGATCAGGGCTCCGCAGGTTGCTACGATAACTGAGAGTATAATACTTAGAGGTAGATTCCAGCTTTCATATTGCGCCACCAGGAACAGATATGCAAAAACCAACGCCAGGATAAACAGATAGCCCACGGTACCGCTTGCGGTCTGTTCCTGCAGCGACATGGTGGACCACTCAAACGAATACCCCGGCGGTAGATGCTCTGCAGAAAGTTCTTTCATCGCCTCCATAGCCTGACCGGAGGAGTATCCAGGCGCGGCCTGTCCATTGATGGTGAGACTGGTAAACTGATTGTAGCGGTTGATACTCTTTGCTCCCAGAATAGTGGAAATGTCCAGGAGGTTTTCCACCGGAATCTCCTTGCCGGCAATACTGCTCACGTATAGATCTTTGACATCCTCTTCATTTTTGCGGAAATTATCCTTGGCACGCACTTTGACCTGATAGGTACGTCCATAGAGGTTGAAGTCGTTGACGTATTGGGAGCCCAGGTGCTGATTCAGGGTTGAGAACAGGTTAGCCGCGGAAACCCCGAGTTCCTCCATGCGGGTACGTTTCAGATCCAGCCATAGTTGAGGGGTATTTGCACTGTAGGTGGTATACACCCTCGACAGTGCCGGATGCTGGTTGGCAGCCCCCACCAGACCCATGGCTGCTGCAGCAAGTTCCTGCGGCGGCTGATCCTCCAGTGCTTGAAGGCGGAAGTCAAACCCGCCTGTCACCCCGAGCCCCTGAATGGGAGGGGGGACAAAGGCACGGATGCTTGCAGTGGAAATGCTGTTTAGCTCCTTGCTTACTTTTTGTACCAGGGCATCAATATGTAGATCCGGGCGGGTACGCTCGTCCCAGGGTTCAAGGTCAGCGATTACGAATCCCACGTTTTCCGCACGACCGCTCAGGAGGCTGAACCCATCCACAGCGATTACACGTTCAATCCCCTCCATCTCCAGAAGCCGACTTGTGGCTTCAGTATTAACCTCAATGGTGCGTTCCAGGGTTGCGCCTTCGGGCAGCTGTACATCGATGAGGAATGCGCCCTTATCCTCCTGAGGCAGGAAACTGGTGGGGATCCGCTCCGACAGATACCAGGCTCCACCTGCGATGATGAGGAATAATATCACCCCTATTGCCGCTTTACGGATCAGCCAAGCTACAATTGTGGTGTAGATGTTGCGTGAAAAATCAAGATACTTGTTAAACCACGCCAGGGGCCCGCGTCTGTGGGGATGCGCATTCTTGAGGATAACTCCACACATCGCCGGACTCAGGGTCAGGGCGCAGAGTGAAGAGATCAATACCGAGACACACAGGGTTACGCCGAACTGCTTGTAGAGCAACCCGGTGATGCCGGGCATAAACGCGATTGGGACAAAAATCGCCAACAACACCAGGGTTGTGGCGATAATAGGCCCGGTAACCTGCGACATCGCTTTGATGGTGGCCGGTTTGGGCTCCAGCCCCTCCTCTTCCATGATGCGATACACATTTTCCACCACTACGATAGCGTCATCAACCACCAGACCAATGGCAAGAATGAGGGCAAACAGCGTAATGGTGTTGATGTTTAAGCCAAGGGCTGAGATAGCGGCAAAGGTCCCGATGATGGATACCGGGATCGCCGCTGCCGGAATCAGGGTAGCGCGGATATTCTGCAGAAAGACAAAGATCACCAGCACTACCAACCCGAAGGTGAGTAGGAGAGTAAAGGAGATCTCTTTGATTGCCTCCTGCACATAGCTGGTGGTGTCGTAAGGGATTGTATAGTCTACATCGTCCGGCATGTCGGGTTTCTGTTGCTGCAGCACTGCACGTACCTGTTCCATTGTTTCAATGGCGTTGGCATCAGAGGAGCGGTACAGCGCCATGTGGATCGCCTCGGAGTTGTTCAGGTTGCCGCCGGCGTTGTAGCTCTTGCTTCCCAGCTCCACGTCAGCAATATCCTTGACCCGCACTACGCCACCCTGCGGGTTGGTGCGGATAATGATTTCCCTGAACTCATCTACCGAATCCAGGCGCCCTTTGGCGTTCAGGGTGTACTGCATCTGCTGCCCCTCTACACTCGGCGCAGTACCTACCGAACCCAGAGTAGCCTGGATATTCTGTTGACGTATGGCTTCAATCACCTCAGACGGGCTCATGTTCAGGGAGGTCAGCTTATCCGGATCCATCCAGATGCGCATACTGTATTCGTATTCCCCGAACACATACACATCACTGACCCCGTCCACTCGCTGCAGGGTATCCTTGATGGTACGGCTGATGTAGTTACTCATGAACAAACGGTCGCGTGAACCTTCCGGTGAGATGAAACTCACCACCCCGAGCATATCCGAGGAGCGGCGCCGCACTTCGATCCCCTGAGCCACCACTTCAGGTGGCAACTGAGATTCTGCCAGCTGCAGGCGGTTCTGCACATTTACCTGGTCGATGTCGGGGTCCGAATCCACGTCAAAAGTGACTTCGAGGGAGTAGCTTCCATCGTTGGTGCTGGTCGAGTCCATATAAAGCATGTCCTCAACCCCGTTCATCTCCTGCTCAATGGGAGCGGCAATGGTGTCCTTGACCACCTGAGCGCTTGCACCCGGATATACCGCGCTCACGCGGATTACCGGCGGGGT
>JAWOFA010000093.1:0-5904 GCA_046482505.1 Desulfuromonadaceae bacterium
AGCAGCAGGCGATGGCGCATGCTTCTGCACGACGCTCTGAACTGGAGGTGCAACGTATCCGCACGGCACTTCAGCGGATAAAGAGTGGCGATTACGGTATATGCAGCAAATGTGAGGAGGAGATAGCTGAGGGTCGCTTGAGCGTTGATCCGGCTACACTGCTGTGTATCGACTGCGCCCGTGCCGGGGAAAAGTAAAACGCTTGATGGCGTCGCAAAAAGTCCGCCCTACGGCGTTACGGCGTTTTTCAGGACCTCGACATATAAGATGTATGCCTTCACCCTCGAAAAGCCACCAGGCCTTGTAGGTCGAAATTTTTGCTTAGCCATCTTATGATTTTTTGCGAAAGCATCAAACGCTTGATACTTCTCTCTGCTGATTGTGTGTCTCAGGGGCATTGCAGCAATATGGTGCTGAATTCGTTTAGCATACGGTTCTTTATCACCTTGCATCCCAAACGTTCGTAGCGTTGGCGTACATCAAAATTGTATTCATAGAGTATCCCTGAGAGGAGAAGGATTGCACCGGTACTCGCGTGTTCAAGCAGATCCTCGGCGATGTCGAGGAGGATATCGCCATAGATATTGGCAAGAATCAGCTCAAAAGTCTCTGTCCCGATATCTGCACTCGTGCCACAGCAGTGTCGCACTCTGTCCTGAACCTGATTGAGATCACAATTGTAATTACAGGTCTCCACCGCTTTCGATTCGATATCTACACATAGAGCAGACTTTGCTCCTAGCTTCAGCGCCGCAATTGCAAGGATGCCTGTACCGCTACCCACATCGAGTACCTGTTTATCCTGCAGGTATGGAAGCTGCTCGAGCTCTTCAAGACAGCTGGCACTGGTTTCGTGCTCACCGGAGCCGAATGCCCCTGCAGACATGGTGAGGTTTATGCGCCCATCTGCTGGATTCTGCATATTTTCGGGTACGATGTTGAAGCGTTCTCCCACTGGGAAAGGGCTGAATTGGCGTCCTACGTGGGTATCTGGCATATGCTCTCCTGCAAGGTTAGGAGGTAGTGATGAAGGTTATTGTACCGGCACAGGAGTATTCCATACCGTGTGATTAGTGGTCAACGGGTTATATGCGCTGAGATTGAGTCTTTATCGGCTGTTGGGTGTATGGTTGTTAAATTGTATTTGGGCTATTGCGAAAGGTTTTTTTAAAAGGGGAAAATTCTCCTTTATGTGTAAAGATATGCGGGTTATTATCTGAGCATTCGAGTTTGAATCTGGTTTTCGATTTCTTAAATATTTCAGGAGATTTTAAAGGATGTACCGTAATTTTTTACATAGGTTAAGATGTGTCGCACTGGTGTGTCTGCTGTGCGGGTTGATGTTCGGATGTGATAAAGGCGAGTCTCCGGATGCTTCTGCGAACGCCAAGGTAAGCATGGGGGAAACTGCGCCCGACTTCACCCTTGAAAATATGCAGGGAGAGAAGGTAACTCTTTCAGATCTGCGCGGGCAGGTGGTGCTGGTCAACTTCTGGGCTACCTGGTGTCCCCCTTGCCGTCAGGAAATGCCCTCCATGGAGAAGTTGTATCAGCATTTCGAGGGTCAGGAATTTGAAATGCTTGCGATCAATGTAGAAGAAAACGGCCCCGAAGCGGTTGCCAACTTTCTTAAAGACAAGTCTCACAGTTTCCCGATACTGTTCGATCCTCAGGGACAAGCACAACGTCTCTACAATGTGTCCAAATACCCCGAGACCTTTGTGGTAAACAGGGACGGCATTGTGGTTGAACATGTAATGGGAGCGATCGACTGGATGGAGCCCAGTGTTGTGGAGTATCTGGAAAATCTGTAGAGTTAATGGATGTCGGCGTGACGTTGGCTGTTGCGTACTTAACAGTAGCCATATTTTTATTGTAAGGCTGTATCTATTCAGTATGATTATCAGTAAATTGGCTGTGCCCATTTAAAGGACTTTGCCAATTATTCAGCTAAATAGTTACTTAAGGCTTTTCTTTTTTCGTGCAGGTGAATAGATGTCTTCAGTACAGGATCAGTTTCGCGCGTATCTGGCAAAACACAATTTGAAGGTTACGCGCCAGCGACAGATTATTCTTGATGCCTTTCTTTCTTCTCCTTCACACCTTTCGGCAGAGGAATTGTACATCCGCCTCCGGAAAAAACATCCCAATATCGGGTATGCTACAGTTTATCGCACTATGAAACTTCTGTCAGAAAGTGGGATAGCAGCCGAACGCCACTTCGGCGATCGCCAGACCCGCTATGAAGCCAATAGTGGCGAAGATCACCACTATCATCTGATCTGTGAGCAGTGTGGCAATATTGTTGAGTTTGAAGATCTGCAGATAGACTGGCTATTACAGAAAGCCGCATCTGCACATGACTACACTCTGTCACATAGGCGCCTGGAGATATACGGTATGTGCCCGAAGTGTCAGAATAAGTAGATTCCCACATATGATGGCGTCGCAAAAACTCACCAACTGCGGCGTTGCTGCAATTGTCTCGCTGCTTCAGCGTACGTAAGTACGCCTCATTGCTCGACAATCACGCGCCTTGCCTTTGGCGCTTTTTGCTTAGCCATCTAATTTTGTGCTTTCTGCGAAAGCATCACATATAATAACATCCCTGTTTCAGCATTTAATATCCTGGAGATTCTATGCGCGTTGTTGCAATTATTCCGGCTCGCTACGCTTCAACCCGTTTTCCTGCAAAACCTCTGGCGGATATCCATGGCAAACCCATGGTACAACATGTTTACGAACGCACAAAGAGGGCCAGTCTGGTTGATGATGTAATTATAGCTACTGATGACGAACGCATCTTCACTGCGGCCCAGAGCTTCGGTGCTCGTGTCATGCTTACGTCTGCACAGCATGAAACCGGTACCGATCGCCTTGCGGAAGTTGCAGCCGAGCTCCCCGATGTAGAGCTGGTAGTGAATGTGCAAGGGGATGAACCCATGATAGAGGCGGAAATGATTGACAGTGCTATCGATCCGCTCCTTTGGAACACCAATGTCAGCATGGGAACCCTGATGACGCGTATTGATACACAGGAAGAGTTCATAAACCCCAATGTAGTGAAAGTGGTTACCGATCTATCTGGTCTTGCACTGTACTTTTCCCGTTCACCCATTCCCTGTGTCCGTGATGCCGGATCATGTGTACCGCAGATAACAGCTTACAGACATATCGGACTGTATGTGTATCGGCGTGAGTTCCTGTTGCGTTATCCTGAACTGGAACCCACACCTCTGGAGCAGGCAGAAAAACTTGAACAGTTGCGAGCTCTCGAGCACGGTTATCGCATCCACGTAGCTTTGACCCCGCATCAGAGTGTGGGTGTAGATACCCCGGAAGACCTGGAGATGGTTAAGGCTGCACTTTCGCCCCGGGCCTAGGGTGGCGGGTCGTAAATGACTGATGGCGTCACAAAAACTCACCAACTGCGGCGCTGCTGCAATTGCCTCGCTGCTTCGACGTACATATTAGACGTTGCATGCAATGTTTCTACACTGATTATCACGCGCCTTGCGTTTGGCGCTTTTTGCTTAGCCATCCAATTCTGATGCTTTTTGAGAAAGCATCAATAACTGTAATAGATGTACCCGGGCAAGAGTCGGTGCCGCAAACAGATGGACCGGTTTTTGCTTTTTACTTTTTACCCTTTTAGGTGTAATGTTCCCCCTTTTTGCTGGTGGGACAAAGATATCCCTTGTCTCTAAAGAATGAGGTTTAAAATTGCAGGAGTTCACCCGATGAAAACCAAGTTTCTGTTTGTAACCGGTGGTGTGGTATCGTCCCTGGGCAAAGGTTTGGCTGCCGCTTCAATTGGGGCGTTGATGGAGGCGCGTGGATTACGTGTATCCATGCAGAAGCTTGACCCGTATATTAACGTTGATCCCGGAACCATGAGTCCTTTTCAGCATGGTGAGGTGTTTGTCACCGATGACGGTGCGGAAACCGACCTTGATCTGGGGCACTATGAGCGCTACACCTCGGCACGCTTGTCGCGCAAGTCAAACTTCACCACCGGACAGGTGTACGACAGTGTTATACGTAAAGAGCGCCGGGGTGATTATTTAGGCGGAACGGTACAGGTTATTCCCCACATCACCAATGAAATTAAGCATAAAATCATTGAAAATGCGCGTGAAGCAGATCTTGCCATAGTAGAGGTAGGGGGCACAGTCGGGGATATTGAATCTCTCCCTTTTCTGGAGGCTATTCGTCAGTTTCGTACCGATCTCGGGCATGAAAACGTGCTGTATATTCACCTGACGCTGGTCCCTTATCTGGTTTCAGCAGGCGAGCTTAAAACCAAGCCCACTCAGCACAGTGTCAAAGAGCTGCGCGAGATCGGGATCCAGCCGGATATTCTGCTGTGCCGCTGCGATCGAGAAATCCCCCGCGATATGAAGAGCAAGATAGCACTGTTCTGCAACGTAAGGGACGAAGCCGTTATAACTGCACGTGATGTAGAATCGATCTACGAAGTTCCAGTGGTATACCATGAACAGGGTTTGGATGAACGCATTGTTGACGGTCTGGGAATCTGGACCAAAGCCCCTGATCTGGCCACATGGAAAAATATTATACGCCGCGTTAAGGAACCAGCCGCCCAAACCACCATCGCAATTGTGGGTAAATATGTAGAGTTGACCGAAAGCTATAAGTCACTTTCCGAGGCTCTTATACACGGCGGTATCGGCAATGACTGTCGCGTCAACCTTAAATACGTGGACTCTGAAGCGCTTGAACGTCACGGCATCGGGGATGCTTTTACGGATGTGGATGGAATTCTGGTGCCAGGGGGATTCGGAGAGCGTGGAAGTGAGGGCAAAATTGCTGCCGTGCGCTATGCACGTGAAAATGATATCCCTTTTTTCGGCATCTGCCTCGGCCTGCAGATGGCTGTAGTGGAGTATGCGCGTAATGTGAGTAAGTTGGAGGATGCGTATTCCGCCGAATTCAGATCTGAAGCGCAGAATCCCGTCATTGACATTATGGACGAACAGAAAAACCTGGATAACTTTGGCGGGACAATGCGTCTGGGAGCGTATCAGTGCGAGATGCGCGATGGAAGTATGGCTCAGCGCATCTATGGCCAGAAAAATATTGCCGAGCGTCATCGGCATCGATATGAATTCAACAACACCTATCGTGATAAGCTGGAGCATGATGGCTTGGTAGTTTCGGGGGTAAATCCGAAGAAGAATCTGGTTGAGATTGTAGAATTGCCTGAACTGCGCTGGTTTCTCGCATGTCAGTTCCACCCCGAATTTCGTTCGCGTCCCATGGAACCGCATCCGTTGTTTGAATCTTTCGTGGGGGCGTGCATGAAGGTTATGAAGCAGCGGCAACCTGCAGGAGAGAACGATGAGTGCTGATAGTGTGCAGATAGGTAATGTGACTATGGGGGGTGAGCGGCCCTTCGTTCTGATTGCGGGGCCCTGTGTTCTGGAAGATCTGGATACAGCTCGTACTATCGCTGAGTCTTTGGTGGGAACCTGTACTAAACTCGGGATTGATCTGATTTTCAAGGGTTCATACGATAAAGCCAACCGTACCTCGGTCGACTCGTTTCGCGGCCCTGGAATCGAGAAGGGGCTGGATATTCTATCCCGGATCAAAGAGGATTTTAGCATTCCGGTTGTTTCCGACGTCCATGCCTCTCATGAAGTTGAAGCGCCAGCCAAGGTGCTCGATGTTATACAGATTCCCGCATTTTTGTCCCGCCAGACTGATCTGCTGGTTGCGGCAGGGAACAGTGGGAAAGTGGTGAATGTTAAAAAGGGGCAGTTTCAGGCGCCCTGGGATATGCAGCACGTTGTGGGCAAGGTGAAATCGACCGGAAACAACAATGTTGTACTTACCGAGCGCGGAGCAAGTTTCGGATATAACAACCTGGTGGTGGATATG
>JAWOFA010000010.1:0-4261 GCA_046482505.1 Desulfuromonadaceae bacterium
CTCCGGAACTCATCTTTGCGGGATGCTGCGCTCCGCGGGCCAGCCAAACGAGTATTGGCAGCACCACGAGAATAAGAAACCCGGCCGCACCAAACCAGGGCAGGCGCCATCCGCCCCACCAGTTCTGTGCCAGCACAAAACCCGCACTCGCAGGCAATGTAGCTTCTGCAAGGGGGAAGCCGGCAGCGGTAAGAGCCATGATCCGTCCGCGCCCCAGACTGAAGTAGCGCCCCGCTGCGGTCATCCCCAGATGGGTAAGCATTGCCTGACCTCCAAGGCGGATGAGCAAAAATCCGGGGATAAGGACAAGCCAATGCGTTGCCATTCCCAGCACCACACACCCGCCTGCAAGTAGTATCAGTGCCAGAGAAGTTACGCGGGCAAGGGCCCATTGGTCTGCTAATGCTCCCACGCGGATAAGGAGCGCGGCAGAACACAGGGTTGCAATGCCGTAGGTCAAACCGTACGCACTGTTACTCAGGGCAAACTCATGGCGCAGACTCGCTCCGAATACCGAGACAAAAAAGGTCTGCCCGAAACCGGAGCTTGCGGTGGCTAGCAGGGCATAGAGCGCAATCGGTGGATTTTCTTGAGTAAAGGATGGATATTTCATACCCTATGCTTAACGCTATAGGCTGATAATGTCGAGAGCTACTTGTAGATGGAGTAATTTCAAGGAGAAGGTTATGGAACAGAGCAAAGATTTTGACAAAATACAGAAGTTACTCGATGATCCGGCCCATCTCTGCACCTTGAGCACAGTAGGCGTGGATGGTACTCCCAACAGTGCGGTTTTCGGATCGGTGCAGGTGCGCAATGGCCGGATAACGCTGGGCCTGGGGGAGAATAACACCCTGCACAACCTCCAGCAAAATCCCGACGCCATGCTCATGCTGATGGTGCCGGGGGCTTCTGTTATGGCGTTCCGGGGCATACGCCTCTACCTGCAGTGCAGCTCCATTGAAACAAACGGCCCTCTGCTGGAGCAGATAAAGGATGAAACCCGGGAACAGGCAGGCAGGGCAGCGGCACAGATGCTGAAGTATGCTGTGACATTCACCTTCTGTTCCAGCCGCCCTCTGCTGGAGATAGGTTAAGCGTCCGCAAGTTCGAGCGCCAGCGTTTCAACCAGACGTTCGTTCAAAGCACGGCAGCAAAAATGCCAGTCGCGACTGGAGCCAACCCCGTCTGTGGCGGAGACAAGGGTTTTCCCACTCCCGTGTACCATGGTATATGCAATATCCAGGCTTGTAGCTCCGGCACCAAACCCCACCAGAATTCTCGCCGCCTTGCTGCCGGGGCTGTAACGTTCAATCTCCACTGCGAGCAAATGTTGCCCGCTAGCGGGAGTAAAATCGCTGCGCTGATGCAGAACCTCAACCTCATAGCCCTGGCGCTGCAACCGTGTCACCAGATCCTTGCGCATATAGTCGGCAACCTGGCGATACTGGGCTTCTTCGGCGCCGTTCATATTCGACTTCAAACCCGGCTCTACCAATACGGCGACGGATTCGCCCGCAGCCGGATTTGCGCTGGGTCGCTGGTGGCCGCATCCGGAAAAAACCAGAACCAATAAAAGAATACCTGCAAATCTGCGCATGTCTGATCTCCTTTTTCAGGTGAGGGGTGATGAGCGCTATGATATGTTTTCAAATTAAATAAATCTACCCTGACGCGAGGTAAACGCAAGTCTATTATGCAGCTTTTTTTGACACCGGCACAGAAAACAGGTAAATTTCGGCGCTGAAAATATCTTGAATTGTTGCCATTGAGTTCCTATTCCCCTCACCTCATTGAGTTGCCTTCCAGCCCATGCGTATCCTCTTAGTCAATCCACCCAATTGCGGCAAGAGCATTCCGGAAGAACGCTACGGCATTGACTCGCTGAAGCAGATTTTTCGCGGTGAGCCCCTCGCACTTCAGACCCTCGCAGGCAACCTGCCCGAGCACGAGGTGCGCATCGTGGATCTGAAGGCAGCTCCGGACACCCTGGATCATGCTCTGAGCAGCTTTGCGCCGGAGTTGGTAGGATTCACCGCCATGACCTGTGAGGTGAATACCGTCCTCGACCTCGCACGCCGGGTACGCAGCGCATGTGCAGCTCCTGTCGTGGTGGGCGGCTGCCACGCCTCCTGCCAGCCGGAGGACTTCAACCGCCCTGAGATTGACTGGGTCGTGATCGGCCTTGGAACCGTGGCTCTGCGCGAACTGGTGAACGCGCTGGAGAATGGCGAAAACCCTAATGTGGATGGAGTCGCGCAAACCTCCCCCACCCACACGTTGCGGTGGAATCCCCGCACCTATACCGGTGCCGATGCGGGGGATAACAGCGCCCCGCGCTACGATCTGGTGAAGGAATATCGCAGCGAATACTATCTCGCCTCCCTCGGGATTCAGATGGGGCTGGTCTCGAGTGCCATCGGCTGCCCTTACGCGTGCAACTTCTGTTGCATCCCGCCCATAAGCGGGGGGTGTTATCTGCCCCGCACCCCGGAAGCCGTTATTGCGGACATCCGCACCCTGGAGGACTCACCGGTGATTCGCCTGGTGGATGCCAACAGCTTCGGCAACCCGGAGCAGGCGCTCAAGCTTGCGGAGAACCTGGCGGCGCAGGGGATCAGACGTCAGTACCTTGCCGATGTGCGTTCCGATACGGTGGTACGCCACCCTGAGCTGCTGCAGCGCTGGAAGGAAGTCGGTCTGCGCGCTGTGGTTATCGGATTTGAGGCTATCGACACCCCGACCCTTGAAGTAATGAACAAGAAAAACAGCGCTGCCGGGAACCGCAGCGCTATCGAGATTCTACACTCCCTCGGCATCACCATAGTAGGTGATTTTATTATTAATCCGGACTATACTGAGGCGCAATTCGAGCACCTGGGCAACTTCGTGCGTGAACAGGCCATTGACCTCCCCATGTATTCGGTGTTGACCCCTCTGCCGGGGACTGAGCTCCACCGCCAGTTGCATGCACAGATCCGTATTCACGACCTGGACTACTACACCCTTACCAACGCCGTGCTCCCCACCCGCCTGGACGAAGAGCTCTTCTACCAGCGTTACGCCGCACTGTTACGGGAAGGGCACCGCACAGCAAAGGTGTAGCAATAGCATGAGTGTCTATATTACCGCTTTGGCGAGTTTTCTGCCTAACGCACCCGTGGGCAACGAAGAGATGGAAACCCTGTTGGGCAAGGTGCACAACCTGCCGTCGCGCACGCGGCGCATCATCCTGCGCAACAACCGCATCAAAACGCGCTACTACGCCATCGACCCCGCTACGGGTGCGCAGACCCATACCAATGCGCAGCTCACCGCTGCTGCCATCCGTGCGTTGGATGCAAACCCTGCGTTCACCCCCGAAACCATAGAATGCCTGTGCTGCGGCACCTCCACCCCGGATCAGATTCTCCCCGGCCATGCCCCCATGGTGCACGGCGAGCTGGGCGGGAGAGCGTGCGAAGTGTTCAGTGCGGCGGGGATCTGCACCTCGGGCATGAGCGCAATGAAGTTCGCCTGGCTCAATGTCGCGAGCGGGCAGTGTCACAGCGCCATCGCGACCGGATCGGAACTCGCGTCGAATCTGCTCCATGCGCGCATGTGTGAAAATATTGCGCCGGAGAAGATTGCCGCCCTTGATATCAACCCGGCGCTCTCCTTCGATGCCGACTTTCTGCGCTGGATGCTTTCCGATGGCGCCGGGGCCGCACGTCTGAGCGATACCCCCAGGCAGGAGGGACTTTCACTGCGGGTGGAATGGATTGAGCTGTTGTCCTTTGCGCATGAACTGGAGGCGTGCATGTATGTGGGGGCCAACAAGCGCGAGGATGGAACCCTGCAGGGTTGGCGCGAGTTTGGCTCGCTGCAGCAAGCCGTGCAAAGCGGGTGTTTTACCCTGAAACAGGATGTAAAGCTTTTGAACAAGGAGGTAATTACTACCTCGGTGGAGCGCACCCTGCCGCGCCTCATCGAAAAGCACAACCTCAGCGCGGATGCCATTGACTGGTTCCTGCCCCACTACTCATCCGATTACTTCCGCACCGAACTCCACGATCACATGGTGGATATCGGCTTTGACATCCCCTTCGAGCGCTGGTTCACCAACCTCACCACCAAGGGCAACACCGGTTCCGCCTCCATCTACATCATCATGGAAGAGCTGTTCCATTCCGGCAGAATTAACAAAGGGGACAAACTGCTGTGCTTTATCCCCGAAAGCGGGCGTTTCTCCATGTGCTATATGCTGTTGACTGCGGTGTAG
>JAWOFA010000043.1:0-5850 GCA_046482505.1 Desulfuromonadaceae bacterium
GGCTCGGCCTTATGAAAATCCAGGCACTTGGTTGCCACACCGCGCCGGGTGAGCTTACCTTTCAGGATATCCACGATCGCCTGGAGTTTATAGTCGTCCGAGGCCAGAATTGTGATGTGATCATCATTGAGGTCGATTTCATTGTGGGTCCCTTTGAAGTCGTAACGCTGGCCGATCTCCTTGCGCGCCTGGTTTACAGCGTTGTCCACCTCCTGCAGGTCAATCTTGGATACAATATCTAAACTTGGCATGTTCTGTCTCCTGTGCTTGTTTTTGGTGATGTTTCTATCAGATATATGTCAGTAGAATCGCGGCTGGAAGCCGCTCGTAACCAGGCCGAAGGATAGTAGGAGCGGCTTCCAGCCGCGATTGGCTTTCGATCTACTCTTCCGGGTCCGGATGCACAATTTCCACCCCCGGGGGGACGCTGAAGCTGAATGTTTTCGCCTCTGGTCGGGTGTTTACTTCCACCTCGCGGAACTTGAGGGCTGTGGTATTGCCATTGGGATCCAGGATGGTAACCCCACCGAGAGGAAAGCGCTTGGATGTTTCTCCCTCTACCACCTCCTCGGGGATGTGCAGCGTGAGGGTGTTGACGTAGGCAGATTCCTCTTTGGGAGTGAGGGTCAGGAGGTAGGCACCGGTTTCAGAGCGTGCGGGTTCGGGAATGCTAAGCTCAAAATGGCGTTCAAGGTTGTCGAGGCTGCGTAAAAAAAGCAGGGGGTCGTCACCGCTTTTCAGGTGTTCTGCCACATCGGAGATCATCACACGGTTGCTCTCCGGTAGATAGACCCAGAGTTTTATACCGTTGCTGATGATGTGCTGCACCTCCGGTTCGAGGTAGTCCCAGCGGAAGGATGCGGCTTTATCGGCGTTGAAGCGCACTGTAACCTTACCGTGCCCCTGTTTGGTGCGGTTGAGGCTCGCAATATGCGCCTCTTGCGCAAAGGTGGCGCTGAAATCGCTGATGCGTTGTTCAGTGGGGGCCTCAGGCTGAAACGGAGCCTGAAGTAGCTCCTGCAATGTGGCCTGGTCTGCCTCCGTTGCAGTGTGGCCTGGTGCGGAGATGGCAAGCAACCCTGCACAAAGGGTGCTCAATACCAGCGGGTAGAGAATATGTCGGCTCAGGGATGTAAACATTTACTTACTCCTAGCTTGAAGTTAGGGAACGTCAGGAACTGAAGTGGTTGAATCCGCCGGCACTGGTTCGTTGCAGGGTGCCGGAGTAGTCGATATAGCAGAAACCGTCCTCTATGGGGAGAATTCTTCCCACCGGAGTGAGGGATAGTCCCAGTTGAGTACTGATTTCGGCAATGTACTGCTGATCATCCACTGCGGCGGTAAAGAGAAGCTCATAGTCTTCTCCTCCACGAATCACCTGTCTGCGCTGCTCCGGGAAATGGCGTAGGTGGTTTTTCGCTGCGGTAGAGAGGGGGAGGAGGCGGGTATCCAATTCGGCACCCACCCCGGAACATTCCAGAATATGCCCCAGGTCAGAAAATATTCCATCTGATACATCAATCATCGAACTTGCAAGACCGCGCTGAGACAGGGCGCGCCCGAGTTGAAGGCGTGGCTGCGGTCGATGATGGCTCAATGCCACTTCATCGAGCGGTTTCTTCCCCTCCATTAACTGTATCAGGGCAAGGGCGCTGTCACCCAGGGTGCCGGAGACAAAGACAGCATCACCCGGACGTGCGCCGCTGCGGGTGCACACTTCCTGGTGAGGGGCGCTACCCTGCACGGTTACTGAAATGCTCAGCCCGTGGGCGCTGCGACAGGTGTCGCCACCGCATAAGGTTGCCCCTTCCTGATCGCACAGAGCCAGGAAACCCTCGATAAAATCCTCTAAATCTGCGAGAGGGGTGTGGGGCGGAATCCCGAGACCGAGGTGAAGATAGCGCGCTCTTCCACCCATGGCAGCGATATCACTCAGGTTGACTGCGGCGCTCTTCCACCCCAGGGAGTACATGTCGGTCCACTCGCGGCGGAAGTGGACATCCTCAAGGAGGAGGTCCTTGGTGGTTAGAAGTACCTCTCCGGCAGGGAAAGTGCATACGCTGCAATCGTCCCCAATCCCGGTGAGCACCTGTGGGTCCGTTTTAAGGCGTTGCTGAATCCGCGCAATCAGGCCGAACTCCCCCAGGTGTGCGAGGGTCTCTGTTTTCGTTGTATTCTGTCCGTTTTTATCCATGCGCGCACTTTATGCAAAAGTAGAGTAAAAGTCCAGATGTGTGGACGGGTAAAAATAATAGTAACTATTCAGACTATTCAGCTTGAGAATTTGGCAATGCCCTTTAAACGGAGACAGTCAACTCACAGACAATGATTCTGAAAAGTTGCAAAAATAAAGGCCGCAGCAGATGCCACGGCCTTTATCGTTGTTCGATTGATTATATTATCGAAGGTCTAGGAGCCTGTCGGACTTTCCATGAATCGGCTGCAAAACCGTCTGGCCGGTTCATATTTACGATCCTTTTCGACAAATAGCTACGGCTATTCGCCTTCAAACGATCGAAAATCTGCCCTCGACCAGTCAATTTTTCGCTTCGATCCGTAAAGCCCGACAGACTCCTAGCGCATTATCGGGCCTGCGTCACGGATCTCTTCGGTAACGCCATCGGCGAATTTCTCAAAATTCTGATGGAACGCTTTCGCAAGCTCTGTCGCTTTGGCGTCGTAGGCATTCTTGTCGTCCCAGGTGTTGCGTGGGTTGAGCACCTCGGTGGGTACATTGGGGCAGCCCTGGGGTACATAAAGGCCGAAGACCGGATCGCGCTCAAACGCAACATCGTCAAGCTGGCCGTCGAGGGCGGCGTTGAGCATGGCGCGGGTGTGCTGGATCTTCATGCGCGAGCCCACACCGTAAGGGCCACCACTCCAGCCGGTGTTTACCAGCCAGCAGGAGACATTGTGCTCACGGATCTTCTCCTTGAGGAGGTTGCCGTATACCGAGGGGTGCATAGGCATGAATGGCGCGCCGAAACAGGCGGAGAAAGTGGTCTGCGGCTCGGTTACCCCTTTTTCGGTTCCGGCGAGCTTCGCGGTATAACCGGAGATGAAGTGGTACATCGCCTGCTCGGGAGTGAGCTTGGAGATCGGCGGCATAACCCCGAACGCATCCGCCGTGAGCATGATGATGTTCTTCGGGTGCCCAGCCTTCAGCGTAGGCTCGATGTTGGGGATATGTGTAATCGGATACGCTGCGCGGGTGTTCTCGGTAACACTGGCGTCATCCAGGTCGACGTGGCGCGTGACTGAGTCGAGCCCGACATTTTCGAGGATAGTGCCAAAACTCCGCGTGCAAGCGTAAATCTCCGGCTCTGCCTCGGGGCTGAGGTTGATAACCTTGGCGTAGCACCCGCCTTCGATGTTGAACACCCCATCCCTGGTCCAGCCGTGCTCGTCGTCGCCGATGAGGCGGCGCTTGGGATCGGCAGAGAGGGTGGTTTTGCCGGTGCCCGAGAGGCCGAAGAAGATCGCGGCATCTTCATCCTTGCCTACGTTGGCACTGCAGTGCATGGAGAGGATATCCTGCTTCGGGAGCAGGTAGTTCATAACGGAGAAGACGCTTTTCTTGATCTCGCCACTGTATGCAGCTGCGGCGATCAGAACAATCTTGCGCTCGAAGTTGATGATAATCGCCGCTTCGCTGCGGGTGCCATCAATCTCGGGAATCGCCTTGAAGTCCGGCGCGGCAATAACGGTAAACCCGGGGGCGAAGTTATCCAGCTCTTCCTGGGTTGCCTTGATGAACATGTTGCGCGCAAACAGACTCTGCCATGCGAGCGAAGTGATAACCCGCACCGGGAGGCGATAATTGGCATCGCTGCCGGCAAAGCAGTCCTGTACGTAGAGCTCACGATTCTGCAGGTAAGCCATCATGCGGTTGTAGAGGGCATCAAACTTGTCTGCCTCAAAGGGGCGGTTTACCGGCCCCCACCATACATCGTCGGCACTTTCGCCGTCTTTGACGATATAGCGGTCGTTAGGCGAGCGCCCGGTGTAGTCGGGGTTGGATACCACCAGCGGGCCCTGATGCGACAGGTGCGCTTCATCGCGCAGAATCGCGTCTTCGTAAAGCTCAGGGGTGCTGAGGTTACGCAGAACCGATGGGGTGTTGATGATGCCGTACTGTTCAAGAGAGATGGGTTGGGGAACGATGGGTTTACCCATGATACTGTACTCCTTGGTGCAGATGGATTGGCGCGCAGATCTCGTGCGCAAATAAAGCAGGGCGAATACTGGAACGCAATACATTGACATATCAACCCTGATTCGGTGCCATATCCCGAGGTCCGTCTCAGTGCCAATATGCAGGAATTTAGTAGTCCTAAATAACCATTGTGGGCGCCTGCGTCAAGTAAAACTAACGGAAAAAGGGATATTTCCCAATAACACGCAGAAGAGACTGTCCTCTCGAAAAGGCTCTTGGGCAAATGGGGATGGTTTAATTGTGGGTAAAAACTTCAGGGGCACGCATGCGTGCCCCTGTCTGGAACGTAGCTCCTATTCAGCCAGATCCGCAGTACCGCCGCCGGGGTTCAGGCAGCGCAGAGAGAGCTCCAGGGCAATATCCGCTACGGCTTTGGTGGTGGGGGAGTCAGGGAATTCCAGCACTGCAGGTGTACCTTCGTCGCCCGCTTCCACCATGCGTGGATCTACCGGGATCTGCCCCAGGAAGGGGACTGTCATTTCTGCAGCCATCTCGCGTCCACCGCCCTTCTTGAAGATGTCAACGGCTTCGTTACACTTCGGGCAGACAAAGCCACTCATGTTTTCCACAATGCCGTATACGGGAAGTTTCAGCTGACGACAGAAGGTCACCGATTTGCGCACATCAACCAGAGAGACCTTCTGCGGGGTAGTAACCAGAACTGCACCCGCATCCTCGCCGAGGAGTTGCGCAATACTTAAGGGTTCATCCCCGGTACCCGGAGGGCAATCCACCACCAGGTAGTCGAGCTCCCCCCAGTCTACATCGCGGATAAACTGCTGGATCACCCCCGCCTTCATGGGACCGCGCCATATCAGAGCGTCATCCTGTTCCTGAATCAGAAAGCCGATCGACATAACTGTGATGTCGTACTTCGGCACCGGCAGCATCAGGTCATTTTTCACTTCCGGACGCTGAAGCTCCAGACCCAGGAGGGTAGGCACGCTGGGGCCGTGAAGGTCGATATCCAAAAGACCCACCTTCGCCCCCTCTTTGGCAAGGCTCAGGGCAAGGTTTACTGCAGTGGTGCTTTTGCCCACACCGCCTTTGCCCGACATGACCAGAATCTTGTGTTTTATTCTGGCGAGATTCGCCTGCATCTGCTCTTGCTGTTGTTGTTGATCGCACTGTTGTTTGTCTGTGTCGCTGCAGCTGCTGCTTTTGTCGCAGCCGTTACACGGGTTTTCATTCATGCTTACTCTCCTTGATATGGATAAAAAAAGATTGGTATGAAATAGAGGTTTGAAGACTAATCCTGTCGAAGGAGAGTTGTCAAATATTTTGCCAGAGTATGGGTTGTGTTTCGTATCCTCGAAAATATACCCAAATATCTAGAATAGCGTTTTATTTTCTTGACCATATATTTCTAAGTCGCTAACTTCGCGAACTCTATAGAAAGTCTGCCACGGTATAAAAGCGTTATTTCACATCTGTTAATCATGCAGGAGAAAAGCCAATGCAAAAAAAAAGATGGGGAAAATGGATGAAAACCCTGAGCGCGGCTGCGCTCGGGATGCTGATGTTTGCGGCACCGGCATGGAGTGCCATCGATTTTTTCGGTACTGCGCGCGTACTGCCAACCTACTACACCAATTTTGATTTCAATGATGATACCAATGATATGTTTGCAGTTA
>JAWOFA010000071.1:0-17358 GCA_046482505.1 Desulfuromonadaceae bacterium
TTCGCCAACTGCGTCAGGAGGGTCTGGAGCTGCTGTAGCCCTTCCGGGCTGGGTTTTGTCCCGGCTGCTGTCTGAAGGAGGGGGGCGAGAACCTGCTCCGCCTGGGCACTGAGAGTAGGGCTGGTACCTGCGCCGCTGGCATTGGGATTCTGCAGCACGCTGACCAGATTGTTGAGCAGTTGGGTGAACGGTTGCGATATGTGCTGTGATAACGGCTGTGAACCGGCTTGTGTTGCCTGGGTAGGCAACTGCTGTAACAGGCCTGTAATATCTCTACGAACATTCTGGTTTACATTCTGCAACTGAGCCAGTACTTCCTGGAGCGGAGCCGCTGCGCGTGTCAGGTCTGTACCCTGTGGGACTGGGCGCTGGCCGAGGAATTGCTGAGCCAGTTGTTGCAATTGTTGAGCGGAGTTCTTTTCACCAACCTGTGTGCCCATCTGTTGGAGCCTGGCCCCGATTTCAGGTTTATGGTCAAACAGGTGAAGTAGGCGGAGTAGGTGCTGTTCAGTGCCTTTAGGTACAACCTGGAGTTGGAGACGGGGTTCAGTACTTGTGACCTGTAGGTTTAGCTGTTGTCCGGTTTTAACCTCAGCCTTGCTCTGAGCCCACATCTGTTTTCCACCCATTTCGAGCAATACTCGGCCATCGGCTTTTTCGGCTATGGTGGCCTGCACTACCTGATTAGGCAGCAGATTGTGCTGTATCGCATCTGCACTTTTTTGTGAGGGCGTGACCGGATTTACGCTGAACGAAGCCGGCTGCACCGGGACAAAGAATTCCATATCCTCCTGTAGACTCGTCAGATGATTTTATTTATAAGAGGCTTTTTAGTTGGGCTTTTTGCCTTCAGCATCTGAATTCTGCTCCTGGGCCACTGACTCAGGAAAATTCTGCGCAATCTTTGTCATCGCCCGAGAGCGTTCCGTATTCATTGCGGCTAACCCTGCAGGGGTTAAATGCATCTCTCCTGAAGCAGAACGGTGAATCAACTCGTGCTGTTCCAGGTTCTTCAGAGCTTTTTTGAGGGATTCTTTTACTTCAGAATCATCTGTTTCATTCCCAAGCATGGCGGCAAACTTTGCTCCCAGATCGATGTTTTTGCTGTTAACCAGGTCTTTCTGGGCAAAGGACTGGGTTGTGCTGGTTATGAATTTGCTCAGGAATAGCAGCGCAACGCTGTGCCATACTTGCATGTCCGCTTTTGCCATGGTGATCCTCTAGGGTTTTTCGGGGTTAAAGATTAATCGTCGCTTAAGGATGCTCTCACAAAAGGGGCCTATACATATGTTTGCCCCATCTCTGACTAGATGAATTGTAACTGCATCGTGTTCAGGTGTCTACATCCTGCTGTGCAGTGTCGATCTTGATGGTGCCTGCACTAAGCTCCGTCAAGTGGCGGATCAGTGCTGTGTGTTGTTCTGTTGGCACCCGTAAATGCAGTTCGATACCAGCGCCGAAATCGCGCGTATCAATCATCGCTTCGTATTCGGGCAGAATCCGTTCCACCATGTCGAGCAGGGGGTATTCTACATAAATGAGCATCGCGGTATAGCTGATCTTCTCCTGTAGCGGGATGCTCTCCAGCACGTGGAGGAGGGCGTCTGTATAGGCGCGAGCCATGCCCCCTTTGCCTAATTTTGTGCCACCGAAATAGCGGCTGACCACCACGGTAATATCTCCAATATCGGCATGGAGCAGGGCGGTGAGCATGGGTTTGCCTGCGGCACCCTGGGGTTCGCCGTCATCACTCATGCCGGCCTGGTCTGTGCTCCCGGGAGTACCAAGCACGCGGGCCCAGCAGTTGTGATTCGCATCGGCGAATTCCTCTTTGATGTGTGCAATGAAGTTATTGCTTTGTTCTATATCCGGGGTATAGGCCGCGGTGGCAATAAAACGACTGCGTTTTACCTCAATCTGGGTGCGCAGCGAGCTCTGTGGTATAGGATAGCGCTGCGAATTACTCTTCATGATCCAAAGTTTATGCTTACATCGCGGCGGTGTTCCGGATTAATTTCCCACAGTGTTCTGGGGCTGAAATTGAGTCTGGTTGCTACCAGCATGTCGGGAAACTGCGCAATGCGGATATTGTAGATATTTACATATTCATTGAAGAGTTCGCGTCGATCCGCTATCTGCTCCTCTATCTGTGAGATGCGAGTTCCAAGACGGCGAAACGCCTCATCCGCCTTGAGATCGGGGTAGGCTTCCGTTACCGCGAAAAGAGATTTTAGCGTCTGGCTCAGAAAATTCTGTGCTTCGAGCTCTGCTTCAGCAGAACCTGCCTGCGCAACCATGGACCGAGCCCTGGTTACCGCCTCCAGGGTTTCGCGCTCGTGTTGCATGTACCCCTTGCAAACCTCTAATAGTTTGGGAAGTTCGTCGTAGCGTTGCTTCAGAAGCACATCGATATTACTCCATGCCTTATCCGTATGGTTGCGCATGCTTACCAGATTGTTGTAGATGATGATCACATACGTGACAAGGCCGATCCCTGTCAGCGCGACGATACCAGCAACAATTACACCAGTCATGATTTTATCTCCTTAGAATAAACCCAGGGTTTGCCCCGCAGCATATACTCCCCAAAGTGCCAGAGAAAACCCTGCAGCGAGAAGAATGCCACTATAGTACGTTAGTTTCTGGGTCAGATGAAGTTCTGATTCGGTTTCCGCTATGAGATAGGGATAGTCTTTCCGGGGTGGCTGGCTGATGGATGCGTGTAAACCACTGTGGCTGGAATCAGTCTGTCTCAGTTGCTCATGTGCTATATTGCGCTCAGTAGCGCGACGCGCCTGATCCCACTCTGAAGCATCTATATGTCCGTCACCATCGCTATCAAATTGGTGGAGGCGCTCTTTGTCCTGTTTGAGATCAAACAGTGCCTGGCGTAACAGATCCTGGTGCGCCGGGTTTTCATTATGGGTACGGGCAAATCCCAGAATGTATACATGACTACCTTGCGGGATAACCTCCTCTTCCCAACGCTCATTGGGATCGCGAGCTTCACTCGTGTTGAATGGCAGCTGGGCCATGGCTCCGCTGCCGGAATGGGTGGTTCTGATTTTGAGTTCGGCTCCGTCAGGTACCACTTCGATGGTGCCGGTTCCATCATCAAGCACAAAGGGGACATTGCTACTTGAAGTGATGCTAACCAATGCCCACTGGCTCTGGCTGTTGCCGGATATGAGACGGCGGTTGGAGCGGAAACGTTTGCGTCGGTATTTCTTGATACGGTAGTAGACACATGGCAATCCGGAAATGGGAGAAACCAGGGCATATACGCGCTGCGCTCGTCCCTGTACCTCCACCATCCCCATGGCCATAGAGCGTATTTTACTCGTGGGGGTATCTTCAATCCGCCGCTTCAGGATTAAATATTTGATCCCGAAGTAGAAACAACCTCCCGACAGCAATGCTTGCCCCACCCCGGCAGAAAAGAGAATTTCCATAAGATCCGCGCCGGGATCAGTCTGGATCAGACTGGCGCTTATAACGGCAACAATCCCCAAAATCGGCAGCAGGCGCCTGCCCTGTATATGCAACTTAAGTCCCGAGAGGGTGGTGGGGTCTGGTGGACTGGGCAAGCTGGAACCGCCATTGACTGGTTCGCGTTCTTGTGTAGATTTTTCGCTCTCTTCCCCCGCCCCGGAAGGGAGATCCTTTGCGTTGTTGCCGGGATTTGAAGTAGGTTCAAAAAACGGAGCAAGCGCATAGGGATATTTAGGCTCTTGTTTGTTATTCCCCGATCTGTTGCTTCCTGTTGTTGCAGAATCAGGGTTTTTCTCCAACTCTGCAATCATCCAGGCGTATTGAGCCAGGGAGCGCAGGTTGTCCTGCTGAGTATATGGGTTGGCGTGGGCAACGGTTTCCGGTGCACACTCAGGAATAAATCCCAGGCCAAAACCGTGATGGGTTTTGATTTGGGCGCCGGAAGCCTGGATTTTCTCCCACAGGATGGCGAGATTTTTATTCCGACTCAGGCTCGCCGCCTCACCCAGCTGGCGATGATCAAACTTGCCGGGAATAATTCTGATCCCCGCGTCTATGTTGCCGGAGCCGGATAGTGTATATATATCCAGGATGGGCGCAAGGCGGAAAATTTCCTGTTCCAGCACTGAAGGGTCAGGTATATCAGGAGCGCTTGCCCCGTAGGTATGCCGCACCATTCTGCGCTTCAGGTGACGCTCTCCGATTTTTCCGGAGATATCCGCTACAATGGCGAGGAGCTGCACCCCGGGGGCGCAGCGGATTTTGGTCGTGGGCCCGTGCAGACTGACATGGGAGTCATCCAGGCTGATCTCTTCGAGATCTTCCGGTATGAAGGATGGCTCTTGAGGAGTTATGCGGCGGTAAGGGCGTTGATGCTCCTCCAGCACCTGAGCGAGTTTATCCATCTGCGCTTCGTCGCCATGGGCCAGGCGCGCAGGAAACTCCCCCTGCAGGCGCTGGCGCAGGGTGTAGATGTCAGCAAAGCCCTTTGCGGCGAGTGCCTGAGCCAGCTCTTCATCAGGCGTTGCCAGGCTAATACGTGGTTGGATGAAGAGCTGTATGTCAGTGTTGTTGCGAGCTTTCATGCGGGGTGTAAACCTCCTGGCCGTGTTCGGCCTGATAACGCGCGACATTGCAGCTTTTGACAATGGTGGCAAAAACCATAAGTGAGGCAATCAGTAAAAAGAATCCCAGATATTTTTCGTTTTTGAAGCTCTTTTTAGAGGTCATGAAGACTCCTGTTACAGGTACTTATATTTGGTGTAGCGGAGAAGTTTAGCTCAGCAGTACCGCAAGCCAGCGCCATTCTTCCGTGGTTTCAAGGGCAATCTTTAAAATCATGGTGAGAGGGACAGAGAGGAGCATCCCCACAGGGCCTAGAATCCAGCCCCAGAACACCAGAGAAACAAAAACCACCAGGGGGGATAGCCCGAGGCGATTGCCCATGAAGCGCGGTTCTACCATGTTGCCGATTATAACATTTACCGCAACATATATCCCGGCAATGGCCAGGGCAATGATAATTCCGTGTTGAACCAGTCCGAGTAAAACCGCGGGGACTGCAGCAATAATGGAACCGATGTTAGGTATGTAGTTGAGCAGAAACGCTAGCAATCCCCACAGAATGGCGTAATCCACATCCAGGATAAGCATCCCTGCAGTTATGGTTAGGCCGGTTACCGCACTCAATATTGTTTTCATTGCCAGATAGCGCTGCACACTGAAGGTGATGCGGGTGAAATTTTCCAGCGAAGAGGTTGTGCTTGGCAGGGCCTGTTTGAGCTTTTCCGGCATGGAACTCGCCTCAAGAAGTATGAACACTACGGTTAAAAGGATGAGGAAGCCGTTGGTCAGGGCACTCCCCAGACCGCTCAGAGTGTTGGCGGCGATCTTCATGGCGGCGCTGGGATCAAAATAGTCCAGCACTACCTGTGAGGAGATGGCGATGCCGTAGTTGTTGAGCCAGTCGAACAGCGCCCGGGTTTCTTCTCGAATCTGCTGCTGATAGGTGGGCAGGGTCAGGGTGAAGTCATGTACCGAGGTGCCGATAAACAGAGCGAGAACCAACCCGAAGAGCAGCGCCAGGTTTATAACAATAAATACTGCCAGAAAGCCTGGGATCTTCCTCCCCTCGAGCCATTTGAGGGTCGGAAGACATAGAATGGCAATAAATGTTGCGAGAAAAAAGGGCACCACAAGCTGTTGTGCGTTTTTAAGCCCCGCTAGAATGACAACCAGGCAGGCACCGGTGATCAGAATTGATTGCCCCGGACGGGGATTTGTGCTGGTCATAACCCAACTTCCTTATATTTGTTCAAAAAAACAGATACAGCGCAGAGTCTTATATGCCACGTAAGAGAATACTCTGAGGCGCAAACGTGCAATAATCGCTGGGCCGCCAGCATTGTATTCACCTGCTGATGCCGTATAATCAGGGGAGTATTGCCGGGGGAGCGGCATCAGATATTGCAACAATGCCGCCCAAGTTTACCACATGATTACTCAATTATGCAGGAGCAAATACATATATGTCGACGAAGAGCAATTCAGTAACTGTGAACATATTCATTTCTTTGGCACTTGGTGCAGTATTTTTCCTGCTATTGGGTGTAGAGCGGGCACATGGAGCAAATTGGCTCATGCTTCAGGGGGTCGAAAAGCCCGGTGCTAGGGCGTTTAATTTCAATGGATTCCTCATGGCGGACTATCAGAATAGCGGCGGCGGTAACCTGGAAGCTGGCCCGTTCAAGGGTCAACCCATGGCCAAGGGGCTCGTAGGCCCAAGTTTGAATTCAAGTAAAGAATTCAATATACGCAAGTTTCAGGGCGGAGTTCGAGGAGCGCTGAGCGATGACTGGGGGTATAGTGTCAGAGGGGTCACTGGCAATAATATTGCTACCCGTGGAAAACACGATAATTCTGTCATGCTTGTTGAAGCGAGCCTTACCTGGAGTACCCCTGTAGGGCCGCATGTGCGGGCGGGGATGTTTAAGACTCCCGGCTCGGAAGAGTCGCTGGCTTTCGCTCCGCCGGGAAACTATGTCAACCTGACTAATGTAACAAATATGTTAGTGCAGGAGCGCTTCTTTCCTGCAGATGGTTCTTCTGTAACGCATGATAATAATTATGATACCTGTAGCTGTTGTCGCGATAGCGGGATTATGCTTTTCGATGCCGTCAGTTACCAACAGTGGGAATTTAGCTATGCAGCTATGCTCGGACGTGGATATGGTCTCGGGTATTCCGACACCAACTCCAATCCGGACCTGTATCTGTACATGGCTGCCGAACGACTCTTCAATTCTGGTAAGGGGATGTGGCGCCATGGATGGAAGTTTTTCGGCTGGAGTCAGCATGGGGAGCGTACCCTGCGAGCTGGTGTTGCGCAGCATAAAATCGAAGCAACGCGTGAACGCTACGGCTTCGGAACCACCCTGCTATGGCAGCGGTGGCGACTGAATGCGGAACTTGTCAGTGCCTCCGGGATGATCTTTATGGCCAGTGATGGGGGTGCCGTACCCGGATCCGTGAGTAACGATGGCGCCATGGTGGCGAGTTACAACGTCTTTCCCGATGATAGGGCCTACGGCTGGTATGTTGACGGCGGCTATGAATTGCTCCCGGGGGTGTGGGGGTGTGTGCGCTACGATGAAGTGCGTTTTGGAACCGAGACCCATGCAGAGCGAGAACTGATAAGCGTTACACTTGGGGTGCAGTACTATGTTACTCGCACATTGCAACTGAAGTTGAACTATGAATTCCGCTCCGGGGCGGCGCGCCGTCAGGAAGAAGCTTCTGTTACCAACCAGAATATGGACGAAATGCCGGATCGCTTCGGGGCTCAGGTGGTATGGCGGTTCTGATCCCTCCTTGCCTAAGTACGTATGTCAGTTCGCACGTTTTGATCCGGGGTTGAGAAGCAACGCTAACACAATTATGCTCGAGCCAAGGAGCAATTGTGTCAGATTGATATGTTCGCCGAAGAAAAGGGCTGAGCATGCGATGGCCAGGGGGATTTTTAGGTTGTTACTTACCGCCAGAACACCTGTATTGACCTTGCGTGCGCCGTAATTCCACCAGAAGAAACATATGCCTGAAGCAAGAATACCCAGATATATCAGGGCGAGCCACTGCTGTGTGTCGATGACGTTAAGATCTTGCCAACCGCCGGAATATATTAACATAGGTAGAGTGGCGGTAAACCCACCCAGGTAGAGGAGAGAGAATACATTGCGATCTGCTAAATGGCGGGTGCGCATGAGTTTGCAGTATGCCACCTGCCCGAACGCAAAACAAAGATTTGCCCCCTGCAACAAAAGAAAACCGGTGTGGAACTCTGCTGTATTGAAATCGCGGTAAAGCACAATCGCGGTTCCCGCGACTGCCAACAGGGACATGCTGAAAAAACGGCGGTGGAAGCGAAGTGAGAACAGGTCGTTGACGATGGTGACAAATATGGGGGTAAAAATGGTGAATAATGCCACCTGATACGCCTGCAGGTAAGCAAAAGAAGCAGTGTAGCAGGTATACATGAGGCCGAACTGAACCGCGCCGATGCACATCAGCAATACGCGGGTAGGATAAGGGCAGTGTTTAAGACGCGCAAAAGGGAGAAATACCAGCCACGCCAAAGCAAGACGCAAAGCAGCGACCAGGCCCGGGTCAATCGTGGTCAGATGCCCCTTGATAAGTCCGAAGGAGAACGCCCAGATCAGCGATACTGCGACAAGATAGAGCAAGAGTCAGTGCGCCTGAGTGTCAGTGTCAGCAAGTTGGACGGAGTTTTTTCCGCTTTCTTTTGCCACATACATAGCTCTGTCAGCTCGTGCTATAATCTCATCCTGATTAGCCTCTTCGGTCTCAGGGCAGAAGTGTGTAACTCCAATACTCGCTGTGACCCGGATTTTGTGCTTTTGCCACGGGGTTTTGTGCACTTCAATCTGATGGCGCAGGCGCTCTGCAATAATCATTGCTTCGTTGCGGTTGGTTTCGGGTAAAAAAACGGCGAATTCTTCACCTCCGTAGCGCGCAGCAAGATCCACCTGACGCAGAGTCCCGTAGATCAGTTCGGCAATGTACTGTAATACTCGGTCTCCAGCCGGATGTCCGTAGGTGTCGTTGACCTCCTTGAAGTTGTCGAGATCGAGCAAAATCAGAGAAAAACAGGTTTTATACCGCAGAGAGCGCTGAATTTCACGCTGAAAGTAGTCGTTAAAATAGCGCATGTTGTGCAGCCCGGTCAGGCTGTCTTCAAATGCCAGGCGGCTGAGTTCGGAGTTAACACGGTAGAGCTGTTTTGAATTGTTTACCAGGGTGTCACGCTCACGCTTCATATCCTGCAATTCTACATCCGTATTCAAATTCAATTGCCCCAAAATGGTGTTGGCTTCCTGTAATAGTTGTGCGGGGCTCTTGATCTTATCCGGAGGTATTTCAAAGAAAGCGAGAGTTTTCAGGCTGTTAGTGAATATTTCCTGAACCAGGCGGTCAATGGTCGCCTGATCTATACTTTTCTGCTTAAGAAGTTTTTCCAGTACCCCGAATTTATCTGAAGAAGGCCTGCCGTGGAACATGTCCGCGATCAGATCCGCCACCTGAATAACAAAGGCAGCATCGCGATACTCCGGTGGTGCCTCCTCGGGATTGTGGTGGAACAGAATCGGCTGGGTGATGCTTTCGGGAATCTGCCATTTCTTGAGCACTTCGGCTCCTAGCTGGCAGTGACTGAAGCCAAAAGCCTGTTGCTCCTTTTTTCGCAGCTCTACCAGCGGGGGAGCTGAATTGTCAAACATTTCACAGTATTCGGGCATCTGGCTCCCGGCAATGAGAATCCCCACATCGTGGAGCAGGCCGGTTATGAATGTGTTACCGTTTTCGTTGAATAACTCTTTGTGGAGCAGGTTTGCAGCTACTGCCGAGGTGAGAGCATGACGCCAGAAAAAGTTGAAGTCGAAAGCGGAGTCGACGCGGCGCTTGTTGAACGCGTGCACGAGTATAAACGAAAGTGCAATGTTGGTAACCTGGGTGGTTCCAAGACGCGTCAATGCAACATGGATACAGTCGATATTCCCCGCCGGACTGAAGAGGGGGGAATTGGCTACCTTGAGAATGCGTGCCGTAAGAGCCGAATCTGCAGTGATGATGCGGCTTAGGCGGTCAAAATCGACATCCTCGCGCCCCAACTCTTCCAGAATAAGAGTCGCAACGGACGGGGGCGTCGGTAAGGTGAGTTTATCGTTTTTGTTTAAAAATGTCTTTACTGCCACAGTCTTTAATCACTTTCTGTATTTAGAATTGGCGGCTTATACTTGATAATATGAGTATGCCGGTACAAAAGTCTAAACCACGGTCGTTTCACTGCAACTTGCCTGAATGATAAACAGAGCAGAATATATTTGGGGTAGACTGCTATAATGTTGATTGTTCTGCGGATTATTCGCGCATCATTCCACACTGTTTTATATTAGCACGTCAAAGAGTTAGAGCCAAATGCTTATATATGTAGAAATAAAGATATGTGCCTAGGCATGTTCTGGGAATTCTTGACAAACAATCACCTCATGACTACCTTATGTGCTGTTCAGATATATATTAAATTACAACATTTCTACTTGCCAGAGGGATTAAAAAAATCATGCCTATCTACGAATACAAATGTAACAAGTGCGGTTTGGTGTTTGAGGCGCGGCAGAGGTTTGCCGATGCTCCATTAGAAACGTGTCGCGAGTGTGGAGGTGAGGTGATTAAACTGATTTCCAACACCGCTTTTACTCTTAAGGGCGGTGGATGGTATGAGCAGGGATATACTCAGGCTCCACCCTCCTGCTCAAAAAAGGAATCAGGGGCATGTACCAAGGCTGCAGGCTGAGCCTAAACTACCGGTTGGCACCAGTCTGGTTGTCAGTGTGTGTAAAACAGTAGTAGCTTGCCCCACAGGGCAGTTTTGTTTGTATTAATCTACATCACGGAGGTCTACATGGCAGCAACACTTATTGATGGGAAAGCGCTGGCGGCGCAGATGCGGGAACAACTGGCGCAGAGCGTGGTAGAATTGGAACAAAAAGGTGTTGTGCCCGGCCTCGCGGTGGTACTGGTAGGGGATGATCCTGCGAGCCGCGTATATGTATCCATGAAGGAAAAGGCGTGTGCCAAAGCGGGGATATTCTCTGATGAGCATCGCCTTCCTGCGGAAACCTCCCAGGAGGAACTTCTGGCTCTGGTGGATAAGCTCAACAACGATCCGCGCATCGATGGGATTCTGGTACAGTTGCCTTTGCCGGAGCATATCGACGAAGATGCGGTGATTACCTCTATCGCCACAGAAAAGGATGTGGACGGGTTTCACCCGGAGAGCGTCGGACGCTTGGTTACAGGTAATCCCACCTTTAAATCATGCACCCCCTACGGCGTGATGAAGATGCTTGAATCAATCAACTACGATCTCAACGGAAAAGAGGTTGTGGTGGTAGGCCGTTCCAACATCGTGGGTAAGCCGCTGGCGCTGATGTGTCTTGCAGAGAATGCCACGGTCACCGTGTGCCACTCACGCACGCAGGATCTGCCGGGACACGTAAAGCGTGCCGATGTGGTTATCGCCGCAGTAGGGCGTACCGAGATGGTCAAGGGTGAATGGATCAAGGATGGCGCCGTGGTTATCGATGTCGGCATCAACCGTCAGGAGGATGGAAAGCTCCTGGGCGATGTGGAGTTTGCTGCCGCCTCGGAAAAAGCGAGCTATATTACACCTGTTCCCGGTGGGGTTGGTCCCATGACCATCACCATGCTGTTGGAGAACACGGTTCAGAGTGCGCGCCGCCGGGTTTAACAGGTAATGCATAATGAGAACTGGAGGGCAGGCCGATGCGTCTGCCCTTTTTATTTGCCATAAATCTGTGTCTTACCCCCAAGCTGGTAATGGAAATACGCCTTGATGCGCAGTTTTTCCTCCGGATAGCTTTCCGGCAGACTACCGTAGGGGCCGGCTTTAAACACTGCGGCTATTGCTTCACGGTTCAGGCGCTCAAATTCAGCTCCACTGAGGAGATTTACATCCTCGACACTCCCATCGCGGTTGATGATGATCTCCAGCAGCGCGGTTCCCTGCTCGCCTCGCTGTACCGACTCATGCGGATAATTCCACACACCGTAAATCCCCTTTTTAAAGCGGGAGAAAAACGAAAACAGCAGGTCGTGCTTCATGTTGAGCCACACCGCTTCACCGCGCGCCACATCGGGGCGGTGCTTTACCCTGGTTTCACGCGCAATATCCGCAGCAGCGTGGTTACTCGACTGGAGTAACTGCTCCATCTTCGGCATGGGCTCGGTGCTCGGTTCCGGCTGTGGTTCACGGGCTTCATCCTGTTGCTCCCGTGGCTCTGCATCCGTCTCAGGCTCAGGCTCAGGCTCAGGTTGCGGTTCTGTTTCCTCGGGCTGTGCTTGCTCTTCCGGTTGCTCCTGCGTTTCTTCCGGGCTGGTTTCTTGGGTGTCCGGTTCTTCCTGCGCTGCTATTTGCGGCACGGATGGGGCGCTGTCTTCCTGATCGTGTCCTTCCGGAGCCTCTTCCTGTTCCACCTCCTGATTGGCTTCGCCCAGACGATGGGTTTCTACCTCTTTTTCAATAGGTTGTATTGCCTTCGCAGTTTCGCGCTCCTCGCGCATGGGCTGGATCTCCACATAGGTCGGTTCATCCTCGGCTGGTTCATCCTCCTTAGCCGAATATGGCCCCAGAAAAAGGAGGAGCACGTGCACTCCCAGGGAGAGGACGATAAAGAGGAGAAGCCGGGCAGTATTTGAATCTCTGGAATTTCGCTCCATCATCTGCTCAGTTGGGCTTAGATATAGAAAGGGTAGATAGATTTATACAGGGACCGCAATGTCTCTGCAGGCATGTTGCCGAAGAAGGTGTCATTGCTAGACATGAATGTAAGAGGATTAAGTTCATCTGATTTCTGTAGTTGTCAGTAGGTTCTGTATAGTTTAAGGTTTAGTGTTGATGAGTGGTAGATAACATATAAATAACCCTAGGGAGCATAATACATGAAAGTAATTCTACCCGTGGCCGGGCGTGGAACCCGCCTGCGTCCGCATACCCATGCGAAAGCAAAGTCGCTGGTGCGCGTTGCAGGTAAAACCGTGCTTGAGCATATCATTACCAGACTCGAAGCGATAGAGGTTGAAGAGTATATCTTCATTGTAGATGACAACGGTACCCAGATTGAAGACTTTATGCGCGAGAATTCCCCCGCGTTGGAGTGTACCTACATCCCGCAGCAGGAAAAACTCGGTCCGGCGCATGCGGTATATCTTGCCGCCGAGCGCATTCAGCCCGGAGATGATGTACTGGTGGTGTTCAACGACACCATTTTTATCACCGATCTGACCCGGATAGATGAGCTTTGCCGCGAGTGTGACGGTCTCATATATTCGCGCGAAGTGGAAGACTATCAGCGCTTTGGAGTTAATGTAGTTCGCGACGGATATATCGAGGATATGGTGGAGAAACCTGATACCCCCATCTCCCGTCTGGCACAGGTGGGGCTCTATTATCTCAAGGATGGGTGCAACTTTATGGCGTATCTGCAGGAGAGCATTGAAGCAGAAGAGAAGGAAAAGGGGGAGTTCTACCTTCCTGCGGTGTTTATGCGCATGATCCGCGCGGGCAAGAAGTTGTGCGCCCCGAGCATTGATGCATGGCTAGACTGCGGCAAACCGGAAAACCTGCTTGAGACCAATCGCTATCTGCTGCGCGAGAACAATAAGTGCAGAGGGGAATTGATCAACTCCGTTATCATCGAACCGGTGTACATAGGGCCGGGCGCAAAGGTAAGCAACAGTGTAATCGGCCCCGATGTATCCGTGGCACGCGGTTCAGTGGTGGAGCAGGCAGTGATCAGCGACACCATTATCAATGCCGACAGTGAGGTGAAGAATGTGGTGTTGCGCCACAGTATCCTCGGAGATGCAGTGCGCCTGGTGGGGTCGGCACAGAGTATGAGCATGGGGGATCATTCGGTGGTTGAGCCACCGGCCTGAGGGTGAAAAAATCTGTGGTTGGATAACATATGCCACAATTTCATTATTTGCGTATAGATATGGAGAGAAAATGCAGGTTCTGGTAACCGGAGGCGCCGGATATATCGGCACCCATACCATGGTGGAGTTGCTTGAGAGTGGGCATGAGGTGATATGCGTGGACAACCTCGCCAATTCATCCCCCCAGGCAGTGGCGCGTGTCGAACAGATCAGCGGGAAATCGGTGCATTTCTACCCTCATGATGTGCGCGACAGCGCAAAGCTGGAGGAGGTATTTGCCACGCATAAGATTGATGCAGTGATCCATTTTGCCGGACACAAGGCGGTGGGAGAGTCTGTAGCGCAGCCGCTGAAGTACTACGCCAATAATATCGATTCGACTCTGGTGTTGTGTGAGGTTATGGCGACGCACGGGTGCCGGAATCTGGTATTCAGCTCTTCAGCCACCGTCTATGGTGATCCCGAAAGCGTCCCCTTGAGTGAAAGCGCTCCCGTGGCCCCCACCAACCCCTACGGGCGCACCAAGCTGATGATTGAGGAGATTCTTACTGATGTGCACACCTCTGGCCCCAGATGGAATATTGTCCTCCTGCGTTACTTCAACCCCGTGGGGGCGCATCCATCGGGCTTGATCGGCGAAGACCCGCGCGGCATCCCCAATAACCTCCTCCCTTTTGTGGCTCAGGTTGCGGTGGGGAAACGCGAGTGTCTCAGCGTTTTTGGCGCTGATTACCCCACTCCCGATGGCACCGGAGTGCGCGACTATGTGCATGTGGTGGATCTGGCGCGCGGCCACATGTGCGCCCTGGAACACGGGGTGGATGCCGCTGCGCAGCGCCAGGAGGTGCTGAAGGTAAACCTCGGTACCGGGCGCGGCTATTCGGTCCTCGAGGTTGTACGCGCATTTGAACAGGCAAGCGGGGAAAAGGTACCTTATCAGGTGGTGGCGCGGCGCCCGGGGGATATTGCCACCTGCTACGCCGATCCCGCCCTGGCGCACACCCTGTTGGAGTGGGAGGCGCGTTTCGACCTGGAGCAGATGTGCCGCGACGCCTGGGGCTGGCAGAGTGCCAATCCCGAGGGGTATATTCCCTGAGCGCTGACTCCGGCCTTAGATGAGGTGCTCTTCCACCTGCAGACGTTGCCCGCTCGCGCTGAGGTAGAAAAACAGGTGGATAACCTTGGGTGTCCCTCCCGCTGTGTTGCCCTGCGTCTGGTGCAGAGCAGGGAGGCGTGCGGCAAAATGCTGCAGTTTTATTCCTCTCCCTTTGATCTGTTCCAACTTTTCCTTTACCCGCTCTTTTACCGCCTGTTTTTCCGTGTCATTTAATTCCAGGGTATAAAACCTGGGTATTTTCCCCACCGTCACTGCTTCGCGCAGTGCCAGATCCCGCATCAGAGTCTGGTGCAGGAATACCACCGTGGCGCCTGCGCGCGGAAACATGTGCACAACTGCAGCAGCGAGATGTTCGAAGATTTCCCGCTGCCCCAGCGGAAAACGCAGCAGGTTGTGCTCTTTCCAGTAGGCTTCCAGTTCAACCAATGCTGGCGCCACTCCCCGATGTTTCTTGCCCAGTTCGAGGATGAATGTGGTGGCGCGCCCACAGTTCCACGTTAGATCAAGGAGGCGACTGATGCCACGAATCCGTTCGAGGGTGAAAAAGTCGAGTCTGTCGGAGTTAAGCACAGTGTAGGGGGGGTTAGGATCGTAGCACAGTCCCAGTGCAGCGGCGTCGCGGCGCAGGGGCGCGCCGGGGAGGAGTTTGAGGGCCTCGATCTGGAGATGATGGGGATGCAGCTGTATCAGTTGGTCGATCCCGTGCAGAATACTGGCGAAATCATCTCCGGGGAGACCGGCAATGAGATCCAGGTGGATGTGGATATGGGTGTGGCGCAGCAGATGCTCGATATTCGCAAGCAGGGTTTGCATGGGCGCGCGGCGCTGAAGAGCTATCAGGGTATCCTCCAGGGTTGATTGCACCCCGATTTCAAACTGAAACATATCTGCGGGCACCTGTTCCAAAAGCTCAAGTGTAGCCGCATTGAGCAGATGGGCCCCTATCTCGAAGTGAAAATGGCTGCAGCGGTTGTGTTCGAGTATGAAGGCAAAGATCTCCCGTGCACGCCGGGGGTTGTAGTTAAAAGTGCGATCCACCAGCTTGATTTTCGGCACCTCCTGCTCCATCAAAAGGAGGAGGTCTGCCTTGATCCTGGGCATGGAGAAACTGCGCACCCGGGTGTCGAGGGCACTCATGCAGAACGCACAGCTGTAGGGGCACCCACGACTGGTTTCGTAGTACACAAAGCCGCGCTCGCACTCTATCAGACCCAGGGCATACGGCGAAGGGAGTTGGTCCAGATCCTCAAGTAGGAGCGCTTCCGGGTTGGATACGATTCCATCCGCACAGCGTATGCTCAGCCCCCGAGGTTCAGACACAGGCTTAGCTGCATTCCAGGCCTGAAGCAAGGTGCGCAGGGGGCGTTCCCCTTCGGCATGGATGATGGCACTGATGCCAGGGTGCCTATCCCAGATATCAGCTTCAGGGTAACTGATCTCCGGTCCCCCGAGAATAATCCGCAGAGACGGTGCGGCGACATGGATCGCATCCACCAGGGCGAGGATCTCGCTCCTATTCCAGATGTACACTGAAAAGGCGATCACATCCGGGTGTTCTTCCAGCAGGGCGGCAAGGATGTTTTCGCGCGGTTCGTGCACTGTGAACTCGCGGATCGTAATCTCGCCGCACCCTTCCTTACAGTATGCCGCAAGGTAGGGGAGGGCGAGACTGGGGTGGATAAATTTGCTATGTAGTGTGGTGAGGATGGTTTTCATGCGCCTCAGCATAGGATAAATCCTCAGCGGAATTAAGCAAAAAATGCTCTCGGGCAAATCGCGCATTTATTAAATCCCGGGACCGCGGGGGAACAGACTCCGGGGTTAGCGATTTATACCCTTTAACCTCCTTAAATTGCCCAGATATTGCACTTGTTTATCCATGTGCAGTTGCTGTAGCATTGGGGTTTAGCGTTTGGTCTCGCACGTGCCCCGCTGTTTGTGGGTAATCGTCTGATTTTGGAAGGAACAGGTATGACCTTTTATACCGTGGTGGCAACACAGGATGGCGAAATCTTTGAGCACCCCGAATACCTTATGGCCGGAATGAGTGGGAACGCAATGTGTGTTCCGGATGATACGGAGATGATTCCGCTGCCGGAGGGGAGCCGATTGTTCACCATGCCGGGCGTGCTCCCGGTGGGGATCAATATGCGTAGCGGCAGCAGGGAAACAATCCAACATCTGCCCAGTTCCATGGGGGGAGAAGCAGTCCAGGCGGTATGTGCCTTTATGTCCCCGGCGTACGTGCGCACCTATCTGCCTGCAGTGGAATATCCCGCCAAACGTCAGACCTTGCCCCTGTGGGCATATACCGCACTCGCATGGTGTGCCGAAGATGAACGTTTTTATGTTCCCGCCCTCAAAGTTGATCGCAACGCCCAGTGGGAGCCTGAATATTTCGATGACCGCGAGGTTGCTCCGGGGGTGGATGAGCTGCTGGAACGCTATCCGGACAATCGCCTCCTCCTGCAGTTGTCGCGCTGTGCCCTGGACTATCACTGCTTTGCCGCCAAGAATCTGTTTTTGAAGCGCTGGGAGGCACCACTGCCTATCAGTCCTCCCTAGACTCAAGCTCGCGGCTGGGGAAGGTCTCCAATCGGCGCCCCCCCGAGAGCTTGAGTCTAGGGAGGACTGCCCCGAGATCTCCATAGTCGCCACCGGGGGAACGATAAGCTCACGCCTGGACTACGAGACGGGTGGGGTGAAGTGGCGGATGG
>JAWOFA010000048.1:0-7600 GCA_046482505.1 Desulfuromonadaceae bacterium
AAATAATCGGGAACCGGGCTTGCCCCGGGAACCGGCGGGTTCTTCAAGCGCTCATCATCCATGATGAACCCTTTTACCAGATATTCCTGCAGGCGGCTGTTGGCCCAACGGCGGAACTGGGTGCCACGAGGCGACTTGATGCGGAACCCTACGGCAAGAATAGCCTCCAGGTTGTAGTGTTGAACACCATACGCCTTTCCATCAGCAGCAGTTGTCCGGAAATTCCGGACAACTGAATTTTCGTCCAGTTCGCCTTCATCAAATAGATTCTTCAAATGCTCGCTGATGGTTTTTTTTGAACGGTCATACAACTCACCCATCAATGCTTGAGAGAGCCAGATGGTTTCATTTTCAAATCGGCATTCAATGCGCGTTTTCCCATCCTCGGTAGTGTAGAGGACAAACTCACCGCTTGGCTGCTGTGTTTCAGTCATGGGTTGTCCTTTCGGCTCCCAACGATTCCACCATATCACCGGCGGGCAGTTTTTCGGTCCAGTGGAGGTGGATCATAGGGCCTGCTCCAGAATCTTCTCAGCATCGGGGATGCGGAGCTCGCCGGAGAGGAGTTTGGGGAGGAGGGTGTCGCGCAACCTGGTCAAACTCTCTGTACGCTCCGCAGTTAAAAGTAGTTTGTCGTAAATAGCCTGAGCCTGATCATTGAAAGCGTCCAGAAGCGAGTCACCGGGGACGACAAAAGGAATCGGCCTAAAATTCTTTTTGCTTATCTCAAGAAAGGTGCTTCCATTAGCTCTGTCCTCGATCTTTCCTATGTTAAAATGAGCCCAGCAGAGCAAGAATATTGAATCGTACTTATCACTCGGGAGCATCCCAATGATGCCTTGATTAACTGATACTGGAATGTCACTTATCGCTAAGTAGCCAATGGGGGCGCGCGATGACATCAAAACTGTTCCAGGAGGAAGCTGCCCCGAAGAAATTTTATTTACCCCTGCATCAGTAAGGTGTCTCTCTGTATCCATCAACACCATCGAGCTGAGTAGCGACATGTCTTTGGGTGTACAAAAAGCATGAGTCCCATTTTCCCAGTAGATCGGTTCTTTCGTGCTAGGTGTACCACCGCCTGTCGTCTCTACCTGCTCTCCGACAGAGCTCTCTTCCCACCCTTCAGGAATCCACCCCATCTCCTCACTGAACACAAAACGATCAGGAAACTGTTTCTGAATCTCTTGCGGCAGAGGCTTACGCTTATCGCCCAGAGCCTGGCGTTTTTGTGCCCTGGCCTGAAGTGGTTCGGGGATGGGATTTCCTGCAGCCAGCGCGTTATCAATCACCGGATCAAAATCGACAAACCAGCTTTTGAACAACGCCTGGGCCATAGCTTCCAGCGTGGCGTTCATCTGGCGGTTGAGTTCGATTTTGTCGTCGAGGGTGCCGAGGATGTGGGCGATGGATTTTTGTTCGGGTAGTGTTGGTAGTTGAAACTCAAAACCAAAAATTGCATTCAAAGTAATACTAGCTTGATTCGCACTGCCTTGTGCCGTTGAAACAATATAATTTTGGTAATCTGCTGTCTTGAGTAGATCGAACAAAAAACGTTGATCTAGACCACTCCGGGAACGCAGCCTTACAGCATTCTGATTTAGCAAGGCACTATCAGTGTAAGTAGGTACTTGTATTGCTTTTCCAACAACAGATGCTGGGTTGTTGGGCCAAGAACCAACAGTTGCAATAACCACATCACCGGTTTTCAGTTCGTAATCCTTGAATTGAGAAGCTAAGTTTTCAGATAGGTATTTTAGACCACTTATATCGATCGACCGACCTGTGAAATTACTTACCCTGACTACTGGGTGACCGCTATCCCTGTAATCTTTAGATTTGAAAGCAAATCCTTTATGGTGACTAACCAAATCACCAAGTCTAACAGTTTGCCACTCACCCCCCATAACCCAACACCTCCAGATTCTTCCGAATGGTTGCATCCAGCTTCTGCGCTTCATCCATCTGCTGGTACAGGGTCTGAGTCAGTTCGGTCATCTTCTCTTCAAAAGGAATCCCATCATCCTCAATTTCCGCCGCGCCCACATAGCGCCCCGGAGTGAGCACATAGTCGTTGGCCTTAATCTCATCGAGAGTGGCAGCTTTGCAGAAGCCGGGTTTGTCGGTGTAGTCACCATCTTTGGCTTCACCGCGCCAGGCGTGATAGGTGCGCGCTATTTCAGCGATATCCTCACTGGTTAGGTGTTTGTGGGTGCGATCGAGCATGGTGCCCATGTTGCGCGCGTCTATAAACAGGACTTCGCCCTGGCGGTTGCGAAGGTACTGTTTACCCTCACCCCCGGCCCCTCTCCCAGGGGGAGAGGGGAGGTTTTGGGCAATTGTTTCGAGGCAGGTTTGGGGTGAATTCAGCAACTCTTCGTTTTTTATCCTTAAAACCCGAAGACCTTGTGATTCCAAGCATCTATCGCGTTTTTGGTCTTTCTCCTTGCGTGCATCGTGAATGCCGCCATCGAGTTCGACAACAAGTCTCTGCTCGTGGCAGTAAAAGTCTGTGATATAGCTACCGATCTGGTGTTGACGTCGGAATTTGAGGCCCAGAAACTTACGATTGCGCACCAGCTCCCAGAACATCTCCTCCGCCGGTGTCTGCTTCCCGCGCAGCTCCCGCGCCGTCTCAACCAACCCCGAAAACTCAAATCCCCCCCTGTATTGACTCCCTCTCCCCTTGGGAGAGGGCCGGGGTGAGGGTTGCGCAGATTTATTCCGCGCAATAAACCACAGGCACACCGGAATTTGAGTGGTGTAGAAGAGCTGTCCGGGGAGGGCAATCATGCAATCGACCAGATCATTCTCGATGATCTTGCGCCGGATCAGCCCTTCTCCGGTGGTGTTGGTGGACATAGAACCATTAGCAAGAACAAAGCCCGCCACCCCGTTCTGGGACAGCTTCGAGAGCATGTGCAGAATCCAGGCATAGTTGGCGTTGCCGGTGGGCGGCACCTCGTACCCGGCCCAGCGCGGGTCAACGGTAAGCTCATCGGCGCCGCGCCATGCTTTCAGGTTAAAGGGAGGGTTGGCCATGATGAAATCGGCTTTGAGGTCGGGGTGTTGATCCTTAAAGAAGGTATCCGCAGGCACATCGCCCAGGTTCCCGGCAATACCCCGGATGGCGAGGTTCATTTTAGCGAGTTTGTAGGTGGTGGCAGTGTATTCCTGCCCGTAGATGGAGATATCCTTCGTGCTCCCTTGATGGTTCTCCACGAACTTTACCGACTGCACGAACATCCCACCGGAACCGCAGCAGGGGTCGTAAATCTTCCCCTGGAAGGGTTCAATCATCTCTGCAATAAGGTTAACCACACATTTGGGGGTGTAGAACTCACCCCCGCCTTTGCCCTCGGTAGCGGCAAACTTGCCGAGGAAATATTCATACACACGCCCGACCACATCCTGCTCATTGTCGGCGATGGTATCGATGTTGTTGATGGAGTCCATCAGAGCGGCCAACTTGCTGGGGTCGAGGCCGAGGCGGGAGAAGTAGTTATCCGGCAGCGCCCCTTTGAGGGATGGGTTGTTTTTCTCTACCGCATGCAGGGCGGTATCGATTTTAACCCCAATATCATCCTGCTTGGCCTGCTTCTGAATAAACGACCAGCGCGACTTTTCCGGCAGGTAGAACACATTCTTCATGGTGTAGAACTCCACCATATCGACATAGTCCGCCTGCCCGGCATCGATCAGTTCCCGTCTGCGCCGCTCAAACTTATCGCTTACAAACTTGAGGAAAATAAGACTAAGTAACACATGCTTGTATTCGGAAGATTCAACGGTACCGCGCAGTTTATCAGCGGTATCCCACAGGGTTTGTTCAAAGGATTTCTGCTTTTGCGCAGGAGCTTTCTGTTTGGCCATTATATGATGATTTCTCTTAAAGGTGTTGATGTTGTAAGGAAATAACGTGTTAAGTGTCTATAACACGATAAGCTTGAAAAATTAATTATGGAGACCATACCCCTTCTACTTCATGTATTCAATGGTTCTAATCCCTGACTCCAATAGTCAAGGGTTGCTATGAGGATACTCCATCTTAGTCGAATCTTTTGAATTTTTATAGAGGTGATAAGAAGAACGGACCCCAGGCCGCGTTGACCTGGAGTCCGTATCATTACATCAAATATATACCGTATAGACTCGCATAAGATTGTCAATCCAGTTGCAATGCAGCCAACCTAGAGCCAATCTTGGGTAAGTTCTTAGACGTTAAAAAAGGGCAAATTAGAGAAGTCCAGGACTGAATTTTTATTCCATTTGGAGAGAAAAGAACTTCGAGCATAGATGGCGAGAGAGCTGTGTACAGGGGAGAGTGGTAAGTGCTCTTCAAGGTTAGTACAAAATCTCTAAATACTCGAACACAAAAGAAAAAGGCCCTGTTGAACTTAATCAACAGGGCCTTTATTCTGGCGTCCCCAGGGGGATTCGCCCACTACGTCACCCGCATCACGCGGCTTCCTGCGTCGGCTCCCCTACGCTCGCTGACGCGGCGGTCCTGGCCGCTTTTCTGACATTTAGTCAGCGCTTGCTTCGCTTCGAATCCCGATAATGGATAAAATAAAAGCCCCACCGCGTTTGCGATGAGGCTTATATTTTGGCGTCCCCAAGGGGATTCGAACCCCTGTCGCCGCCGTGAAAGGGCGGTGTCCTGGGCCAGGCTAGACGATAGGGACGTACTGGATAAAAAAATGGTGAGCCGGGGGGGGATCGAACCCACGACCATCTGATTAAAAGTCAGATGCTCTACCAACTGAGCTACCGGCTCACAACGAGGAGTGTTATACGCGATGGTGTTTTTGAAGTCAATGCTTTTTTGTCAAAAGTTTAACCGCTTTAGCCCACTTTCGGCCCCAGCTGTTATTCGCCGTTAAACGGGTCGCGGATCTGGATGGTCTGGTCGCGGCGCGGGCCTACTGAGGCGAGTACGACCGGGCATTTACATACCTCTTCGATTTTTTTCAGATAACTGCGTGTCTGTTCCGGCAACTCATCATAGATGGTGACATTGCTGGTGTCTGTATTCCAACCATCGATCTCTTCATATACCGGTTTGCACTGGCTGAGGATGTTGGCATCGTTGGGGAAGTTGGTGAGCATTTCCCCCTTGTAGGTGTAGGCTGTACATACCTTGATGCAGTCAAATTTATCCAGTACATCGAGCTTTGTGATTGCGAGGCCGGTAAGGCCGTTGGTGCGCACTGCTTCGCGCAGGGCGACTGCATCAAACCACCCGGTGCGGCGCGGACGTCCGGTGGTCGCACCAAATTCAGATCCGGCCTTGCGGATTTTTTCCCCAACCTCGTCTTCGAGTTCGGTAGGGAAGGGGCCTTCACCCACGCGTGTCACGTAGGCTTTGGATATCCCGATAACTTCATCAATGAAACGCGGCCCAAAGCCGGTGCCGATGGTGGCGCCCCCGGCGATGGTGGATGAGGATGTCACATAGGGATAGGTGCCATGATCCACATCCAGCAGGCTCCCCTGCGCGCCTTCAAACAGGATATTCTCCTCTTTGTTGCGACACTCATCCAGAAGGACCGAACTGTTGCCTACGAAGTGTTTCAGTACCTCACCATAGGCGCGGTATTCGTCCAGGATTTTTTCTTCATCCAGCGGGTTCTGCTTGAGAAAGTGCTCGAGAAAGAAATTCTTTTCCGGGAGCAGTTCTTTAAGTTTGGCCCTAAAGCGTTCGGGATTGATCAGATCGATGAGTCTTATGCCTCGGCGCCCCACTTTGTCTTCATATGTGGGGCCGATGCCGCGCCCGGTGGTGCCGATGCGGCGCTCGCCGGGTTTGTTTTCGCGCGCGATATCGATCTCTTTGTGGTACGGCATGATGATATGTACATTGCGGTCGATTACCAGCTGGGACTCGTCTTTCAGGTAGCCCTTTTTTTTGAGTCCTTCGATCTCCTCGATAAACACCTTGGGGTCGAGAACCACGCCATTACCGATGATGCATTTTTTCCCCTCGTGGAGAATGCCGGAGGGGATGAGGTGAAGAACGGTTTTTTCATCGCCAACAACCAGGGTATGCCCGGCATTGTTGCCGCCCTGATAACGTACTACCGCCTGCGAACGTTCTGTGTAAATATCAACTACCTTGCCTTTGCCTTCGTCGCCCCATTGAGCGCCAACGACTACAACGTTTGCCATGTGAGTTTTCTCCTTTGGTATATTACAGATCAACCGAGCCTTCGAGTAGAGCGGAGACTGTTGATTGTCTGGTCTGTTTGGTCTTAGATGAAAGAATTGTTGCCTTTTCCCCATCGGTATCGATGCTGATCAGGCTGCGGTAGTGGAATTTGCGCAGTTCGTGCATGTCCGGTTCGGCGCCAAAGAGCGTACACACAGATTTGCCCCCTTTGCGCAACTTATGCGCGAGCTTATACACCTTGCTGTCGTGCTTCTCCGCCGCATTGACAAGAATATCCACCCCCGGCTGCGCAGCCTCTTCAAGGGCGTCAGACATAGAAAAAAGCAGATTCAGCAGGTTGAAGGCGAAACCTGTTGCCGGAGTCGGGCGTCCGTAATTGGCAGTTAGTTCATCGTAGCGCCCACCAAGGCAGACCGCTTCGCCAAAGCCGCTGAGAAAGCCCTGGAAAGTGACGCCGGAGTAGTAGTCGAGCCCGCGTAACTCTCCGAGGTCGAGGGTAATGTGGGCATCAGCCTGGTAAAGATCAAGGATGCGGATCACCTCATGCAGGTTCTCGAGGGCGCGTTTGGAACGCTCATTATTCACTACGGCGGCGGCATTATCCAGAACTTCGCGTCCACCGAAGAGGCGCGGGAGGGCGAGGAGTTCATCTGCCTGGGCGCTACCGATGTCGAGCTTTTCAATCTCCGCTTTCAGGCTCGAGCTGTCTTTATGCAGCAGATGCTGTTCAATTATACTCTTCTGCGGCGGATTTAGGTCGAGACCCTGGAGCACTCCTCGGTAGAATTCGACCTGACCGATATCAATGGTGTACTCCGGTGCGTTGAGTTGTTCCAGACATTCGAGCGCCATGGCGATCATTTCTGCATCTGCAGAGGCGGAAGCATTGCCGATCATTTCAACCCCGGCCTGGAAGATCTCCCGGTTTTTACCCGCTTGTTGCTCGGTATGGCGCAACACACGCCCTGAATAGCTCAGACGCTGCGGCAGGGGCGCTTCGTGCATGCGCGTAGCGAAAATGCGCGCCACCTGCGGGGTGATATCCGGGGGGAAGGCGAGGAGTTCGCCGCTGTGGCGGTCATCGAAGCGCTGAGTGCAACCGTGGAGATCGCTGCCGAGACCACGTTCGAGCACGTTGAGAAACTCAAGCGCCGGGGGGATAATAGTCTGGTAGCCCCAGGCCTTGAAGGTCTGGTGCAGTTGCTCCTGGATGTAGTGGATTTTTACCGCATTAACCGGAAGAAAATCCTTGACCCCTTTGGGTATCAAAGCTTCGGTAGGTAGATTCTGGACATTCATTTAAGCGTATCCGTACTTAGAGGGTGAAGTTCATCTGCCATGGGCGGCAAAGTTACCTGCCGGGCAGAGATGATGCGTGGATCCTGGCGTAGCTGCTCCATCACTGTGTCGGGTATGGATTGGTCAACGGTC
>JAWOFA010000124.1:0-5579 GCA_046482505.1 Desulfuromonadaceae bacterium
GTCAGCGATGCGCAACTGGTGCAGATGGTGTGCGCCATGCGCCTGCTTATGCCCGATGCAGGGCTGTACCTCTCCACGCGCGAAAGTGCCGCCCTGCGCGACAACCTTATGCCCCTGGGGATCACCCACATGAGCGCGGGCTCGTGCACCGCGCCCGGTGGACACAGCAAGGATGCGGAATACACCCAGCAGTTTGCTATCGACGATGACCGTACCCCCGAAGGGATGAGCGCCATCATTCGCGCCAAAGGGCTGGAAGCGGTATGGAAGGACTGGGACAGTGCGTTTCTCAATCGCGCTGCTGATGCTCCGCAGGATGCAGTGGGACACTGAACTGAGCTGCAGGTTAAATAAATGACACAGCCTGACTTCAACATCTACCTCATAACAGATAGACACCAATGTGCTCCTGAACATACCTTATTCAGTGCGCTTGAGGCGGCACTGAAGGGCGGAGTGAAGGCGGTGCAGCTGCGCGAGAAGGATCTGGGACCCAAAGAACTCCTCCAGCTCGCACATCAGTTGCGCACCCTCACAGTGCGCTATGGAGCCAGGTTGCTGATCAATGATAGGGTGGATATTGCCCTGGCGGCGGAAGCGGATGGTGTCCACTTGACCGAGCAATCCATGGATGTCGCGAGTGCGCGCCGCCTTCTGGGGCCTAAACCTCTGATCGGGGTTTCAACCCACAGCCTGGAACGCGCGCGCAGTGCGGAGGAGGATGGTGCCAACTTCATCACCTTCAGCCCCATCTACTTCACCCCTTCCAAGGTGGAATACGGAGAGCCTCAGGGGGTGGAGGGGTTGCGCAGGGTTTGTTCAGAGGTTAATATCCCGGTCTTTGCCCTCGGCGGCATCACTCCAGAGCGCCACATGGAAGTGCAAGAGGCCGGTGCAACAGGAATTGCGCTGATCTCTGCAATTATAGGGGCACACGACCCTACCGCGGCTGCGCAGGATTTTAAACTGTACGTTCCTTAAACCATTCGCTGCGCTCTTTCTGCGTTCGCTCATCCCAGATAAAAATGAGGGATTATGCCCTACAAGAAAAATACAGGCCTAAAACGAATCATCGGTGCCGTCGGTAATTCTGTAAAAGGGTTTCTTGCTGCATGGCGGCATGAAGCAGCATTTCGACAGGAAGTGATACTATGTGTCATCACTCTACCCGTCCTTTTGGTAGTGGATGTCAGCGCGGTGGAACGCTTGCTGCTATTCGGGTCTTTAATGCTGGTGCTGATTGTGGAATTGCTGAACTCTGCCATTGAAGCTGTGGTTGACCGCGCATCTCCGGAATGGCACCCCCTTGCGGGACGTGCCAAGGATATGGCTTCTGCAGCGGTCCTTATCAGCCTGATTCTAGCTGCAACCAGTTGGGGAACGATTCTCTTCCCATTATTATTCTGACAGACTTATTTAAGATGGATAAGAAACGCTCTTTGCGCAGACGGATTAATCACACATTTCTGCGCCCCCTGCCTTGTCACAGCAGGCTCTTTTTGGCATAGTGCAGCAGATTTGACATAACAGTACAGTTCATAACTTTCATTACCATGTTTAAGGAGAGGGTTAATGCCCAAGCGCAACGATATCCACAAGATTCTTATCATCGGTTCCGGCCCCATCATCATCGGTCAGGCATGCGAATTTGACTATTCCGGCACCCAGGCGTGCAAAGCGCTGCGTAAGCTCGGTTATGAAATTCTGCTGGTTAACTCCAATCCGGCGACCATCATGACCGATCCGGAAATGGCAGATATCACCTACATTGAAGCCCTCACCCCGGAACGAATCAGTGAGATCATCGAAAAGGAGCGCCCGGATGCCCTGCTTCCCAACCTCGGAGGCCAGACAGCTCTGAACCTCGCGATGGAGCTGGAGCGCCGCGGCATCCTGGATCAGTTCGGGGTCGAGGTTATCGGGGTCAACCTGCGCGCCATCGAGCGCGGTGAGGATCGGGATATCTTCAAAAACACCATGAACTCCCTGGGGATAGAGATGGCGCGCAGCGCCATTGCGAACACCCTGGAAGAGGCTAAAGAGGTTATTAAAGATATCGGCCTCCCCGTGGTTATCCGTCCGGCGTACACCATGGGCGGCACCGGCGGCGGTTTCGCCTTCAATATGGAGGAATTTGACAATATCGTGGCGCGCGGGCTCTCCCTGAGTCCGGTAGGTCAGGTTTTAATTGAAGAATCCATCCTCGGCTGGGAAGAGCTGGAGCTGGAGGTAGTGCGCGATGCCAAGGGGCAGAAAATCACCGTATGCTTCATCGAAAATGTGGATGCCGTCGGAGTGCATACGGGTGATTCCTTCTGCACCGCCCCCATGCTCACGATCAGTAAAGAGCTGCAGGATAAACTCCAGCGCGCCGCCTATGATATTGTCGAGGCCATTGAGGTAATCGGGGGCACCAATGTGCAGTTTGCCTATGATCCTGCCACCGAGCGCATCATCGTCATCGAAATCAATCCGCGCACCTCGCGCTCCTCCGCCCTCGCGAGCAAAGCCACCGGCTTTCCCATTGCGCTGGTATCGGCGCAGCTCGCCGCCGGTCTCACCCTGGATGAGATCCCCTACTGGCGCGACGGTACCCTGGAGAAATACACCCCCGGCGGTGACTACGTAGTGGTGAAATTCGCACGCTGGGCGTTCGAGAAATTCAAGGGGGTGGAGGATAAACTCGGCACCCAGATGCGCGCCGTAGGCGAGGTAATGAGCATCGGCAAAAACTACAAGGAGGCGCTGCAAAAGGCGATTCGCTCCCTGGAAATCGAGCGCTACGGTCTCGGGTTTGCGTCCAACTTCAACTCCTTAAGTCTGGAGGCGCTGATGCAGAAGCTCGCCGAGCCCTCGAGCGAGCGCCAGTTCATTATCTACGAAGCATTGCGCAAGGGGGCTGACATCGACACCCTGTACCAGCGCACCTACATCAAACCCTGGTTTCTGGAGCAGATGCTCGAACTGGTGGAACTGGAAGAGCAGATCCTTAAACACCAAGGCCAACTCCCCCCGGATGAACTGCTGCGGCAGGCGAAGCGCGACGGCTTTGCAGACAAATATCTGGGCCAGCTCCTCGAAATCCCCGAAGTACAGGTGCGTACCCGGCGCCTGGAACTCGACATGGGCGAGGCGTGGGAAGCGGTACCCGTAAGCGGGGTGGAAAACGCAGCGTACTACTATTCCACCTACAACGCTGCGGACACGGTAGAAACCAGCGCCCGCAAAAAGATCATGGTCCTCGGCGGCGGGCCGAACCGCATCGGCCAGGGGATCGAATTTGACTACTGCTGTGTGCACACCGCCATGGCCCTGCGCGAGGCCGGGTATGAGACCATCATGGTAAACTGCAACCCGGAGACCGTTTCCACCGACTACGACACCTCCGACAAGCTCTATTTCGAGCCCCTGACGGTGGAGGATGTACTTTCCATCTATGCCAAGGAGAAACCCGAAGGGATCGTGGTACAGTTCGGCGGCCAGACTCCCCTCAACATTGCTGCGGAGCTCGAAGAAGCTGGAGTGAAGATCATCGGCACCTCCCCCTCTACCATCGACCAGGCGGAGGATCGGGATCAGTTCAACGCCATGATGGAAAAACTCGCCATTCCCCAGCCCGAATGCGGCATGGCGAGCACCTTCGAAGAAGCGATTGATATTGCCGCGCGCATCGGCTATCCCCTGATTGTACGCCCCTCGTACGTGCTGGGGGGACGGGCGATGGAGATTGTTCACGAAGAGGAGGAACTGCGCACCTACCTGGAAAAGGCGGTGGTAGTATCGCCGGAGCGCCCGATCCTCATCGACCGCTTCCTGGAAAATGCCATCGAAGCGGAAGCCGATGCCATCTGCGACGGCCACGACGCCTTTGTGCCTGCGGTGATGGAACACATTGAAATGGCCGGAGTGCATTCGGGCGATTCGGCGTGTGTGATCCCGCCCATCAATATCACCCCGGAGCACATCAACACCATCGAAGAGTACACGCGCCGCATTGCGGTAGAGATGGGGGTAGTCGGGCTGATGAACATCCAGTATGCCATTGCGGATAACAAGGTGTACATCATCGAAGCCAACCCGCGTGCGAGCCGTACCGTCCCTCTGGTCTCCAAGGTGTGCAACATCCCCATGCCCAAGATTGCGGTGGAGCTGATGCTGGGTAAGAAGCTGGTGGATATGAAGTTGCAGCCGCGCAAGATTACCCATTTCGGCGTGAAGGAGGCGGTATTCCCCTTCAACATGTTCCCCGAAGTGGACCCGGTCCTCGGCCCCGAGATGCGCTCCACCGGCGAGGTCCTCGGCCTGGCGGATAACTACGGTCTCGCGTTCTTCAAAGCCCAGGATGCCGCCTACGGGCGTCTGCCGCAGGAAGGCGCAGTACTTATCACGGTGGCAGAAGCAGACAAGGAGAGCGTGGTTGAAGCGGCGCGAAAGTTTGCGGAGCTCGGCTTCAAACTCGTGGCAACGGGTGGAACCGCCGCATATCTGCGGGATAAGGGGCTGGAAGCGGATAGCATCCTGAAACTCCACGAGGGACGTCCCAATATTACCGACGCCATCACCAACGGGGAGATCCAGCTCGTAGTAAACACCCCGGCCGGACGTCTGAGCACCCACGATGACTCCTACATCCGCAAAGCAGCGATCAAATACAAGGTTCCCTACATGACTACGAGCGCAGCTGCGGTGGCGGCCGCCAAAGGGATAGAGGCGCGGCGCAGCGGCAAAGGGGAAGTGCGCAGTCTGCAGGAGTATCACAAGAACATCATCTAACCCGGACATAGCCCTGTCATAGCCTGCCTCTGTACTCCCTCTTTTTCGGCGTGCAGAGGCAGGCTTTCTAAACCATCAACGTGGGGGCTTCGTTTCGGGTCTTAATCTCTTACCGGTAAGGAGAGCTTTCCCATGTCTGTACACCTGAACTGGCCGCAACTCCTATCGACCCAGCGCATGGAAAAGCCGGGGGAAGCCGCCCCCGTGCCCGCTCCGTTTGACAGTGCGGAGCGCAACACCTTTGAAGCCGACTACGACCGCGTGGTGTTCAGCGAGCCATTCCGCCGTCTGGCGAAAAAAACCCAGGTCCATCCCCTCGCCCCCAACGATCACATCCACAACCGCCTCACCCACTCCATCGAAGTTGCGAGTGTGGGGCGCTCCATCGCCAAAAAGGTCCAGTACTTTCTGCAGGAGCAACACCCCGAACACAGCGATATATTTCAGGCGATCCCAATGATTGTGCAGGTGGGATGCCTCACCCACGACATCGGCAATCCCCCTTTCGGGCACGCAGGGGAATACGCTATCCGCGAATGGATGGAGGCGCACCTGGAGATGATCTGCCCTGCGCAGGTTTCGGATGCCACACGTCAGGACCTGCTGTTGTTCGAGGGCAATGCGCAGGGGTTCCGCCTTGCTTCTCGCGCCGACAACCCCTGCAGCGGCTATATGCGCCTCACCTTCGCTTCCCTGGGGAGCATGATTAAATATCCGTGGACCAGCACCGATACGCGCGCGGCCGAAAGCAAGAAATTCTCTGTATTTGCGAGTGAAGAAGCGATATTCGAGCGCATGGCCGACAC
>JAWOFA010000161.1:0-5231 GCA_046482505.1 Desulfuromonadaceae bacterium
GACAAACACAGGAGGGGCAGATGCAGGTTCGGCACCAGTATATCGAGCGTGCTAGCGGGCGGATATATGAGGAGCATCCGTTTGCCGACAGGCTGGTTCGCTGGATGTACCACCCATTGCGCGAGCACGCTCCCGCCCTCTTCAACCCCCTCAGCTCGGCGAAGTTCTGTGAGTGGCTCGGGCGCATCAACTACGACCTCGATCTTCCTCTGTGGCAGAGGTTCAATGCGCGCCGCCATCTCAACGCGCTGGCACGCCTCGGCGTCAGACTGCATGAATGTGAGGTTCCGGTGTCAGACCTGGATACGCCGCGTAAAATATTTGAACGCCGGATACGCTACACCGAATGTCGCGAGATGGATCCGGACCCCCGAAAGCTCGCGGCACCAGCTGATTCACGTATGCTGTGGGGGTCGCTGCGGCAATCGGACTCCATCTATCTGAAGGACAAGTTTTTCGACCTGGTCGAGCTTTTGGGGATAGAGCACCAGCGCTGGTGTTCTTTTTTCAGGGCTGCTGATTTCGGCGTATTCCGCCTTACGCCGGATAAATACCACTACAACCATGTACCCGTATCCGGAACCATCCGCGATCAATATGAAATCAACGGGCGCTACCATGCATGCAACCCGGGTGCGGTAGTAGCTCAAGTCACCCCATTTTCCAAAAATCGGCGTCTGGTGACCATCATCGACACCGATGTCCCGGATGGGAGCCACATGGGTCTTGTGGCCATGATAGAGGTCGTGGCTTTGATGATCGGAGATTTACATCCATGCTACTGCGCCGATCATGCCGGATATGCACCCATTGAACCCCAGGAAATCGGCATGTTTCTGCGCCGGGGGCAGCCCAAAAGTCTGTTCCGCCCCGGGAGCAGCACCGTTGTACTGCTGTTTGAGCCCGAGCGGGTGCGCTGCAGTGAAGATATTCTCCTCAATCAGCAGCGGACCGATGTCACCAGCCGTTTCAGCGTTGGGTTCGGCGCCCCCCTGGCAGAAACAGATGTGCAGGTTCGGAGCACCATTGGCGCGGCAGTGTAAATGCATCGTACTCTTAAGCATTATTGTCATTGAGTTTAACAGTTACGAAGCATTTTCACCGATATATAACAGGAGGTTACTTTGGAGGTCAGCTTGTCTATTCCGGTATTTTTTCTTATATGTACCTGCCTTTCGGTTCTTTATCTGGGGTGGGGCTTTATCTATCTTCCGCAGGAGCGCTGGCAGATGCTTGCGAGCATTCCGCTGCGGCGCACCCATGAAGGGCACTGGCAGGGGGTAAATCTGACTTTTTACGGCTTATTGACTGCCAACGCCTATCTGCTCAGCACAGCTATGCTGGTATTTCTCCTCAGCTCCGTAAATGTTCCCCTTTATCCCCTCCTTGTCCTCGCCCTTTGTCTCCTGGGGATATGTGTGCCAGCTTCGAGTCTGGTTGCACGCTGGGTCGAAGGGAAGGCGCATACATTCACTGTAGGGGGTGCGGTGTTTATCGGCATTCTCACTGCGCCCTGGATCATTGTGGCAATCAACCGTATCAGCGCAAGCATGCACAACGTCGAGCATCTCCCACTGTTGCCATGTCTCGCTGCCATGGGCATTGCTTATGCGTACGGTGAAGGCTTCGGGCGCCTGGCCTGCATCAGCTTCGGGTGTTGTTACGGTAAATCGGTATATACCTGTCCCCCTTTTTTCCAGCACCTCTTTGCCCGCTTCAACCTCGTATTCAAGGGTGCCACAAAAAAGGTGTCGTATGCGGGCAACATGGAAGGCCAACCGCTGGTGCCGATACAGTTTATAACCGCAATGCTCTATGTTGCTACAGCGCTGGCAGCCACCCTCCTGTTTCTGTACGCCCACTTTCTTGCGGCGTTTATCCTCGCCGGCGTGGTCACCCAGGGGTGGCGCATCATCTCTGAAACCCTGCGTGCAGATCATCGCGGAGCGCAGACGTTCAGCGCGTATCAGTGGATGGGTATGGTAAGTATTGGGTATATACTCACCATCGGCGCTCTCACCGCATTCGCAGGCGGGTGGCCCGGCACAGCGCCTGGCTTTATCAGCGCAGATATCGGTGCAGGACTCAACGCCTTCTGGAACCCTCTGGTGCTGATCGCCCTGCAACTACTCTGGTGGACGATGTTTTTGTATACCGGATGCAGTTCGGTGACCGGGTCGAACGTGAGTTTTCATGTCAAGCGTGAACGAGTGTAGGCCATTATTGCGTCATTGGGACACCGTACGTTCCCTGGCTCTTCAATCAGAGACCTCCGTGGAGCGCACTGCCTTGTGCCTCTCCGTAGGAATAGCAATGGGGGTGATGCCACTGTTGTGGGGCACATCGATCCTCTGTTTTCTCCTGGCGTGGGTTTTCGGCTTCAACCATATCCTCATTCAAGCGCTCAACTATCTACTCTATCCGGTTCATCTGAGTTTACTCTGGCCGTTCTTTTACTTTGGGGGAAATCTGTTCGGTACGCCCGCCTCTGATATCAAGGCAGAGCTGATCAATATGGATATACCCGTATGGGAGCTTTTCCCCACTATCTGGATGGCAAACATGCATGCTCTTATGCTCTGGTCTATTCTCGCGTGTGTTTGTATACCAACCCTGTATGCCATATTCAATTTCACATTGAGGCTCAGGCGCAAAACGTCAGAATAGTTGTTCATTCCCCCCACATTATCCCGACATGCCCGTTCAGGCGCAGATTATCTGTTTTACCTCCACCCGGTTATGGGATAAGATAGAGGATTAATTGTGGCGTGTTGCCTGAGTATGCGCGGTTGGAGGGTAAAAATTCTGCCGCGGTTCCAGCAACACCATATACCCTTTTCTATCACTGATTATGCTATCAGTGCCTATATCCAAACCATGTAAAGGAGAGTATTACTTATGGGACAGAACTATTTCAACACCCTGCCCATGCGGCGCCAGCTCGAAGAGTTGGGAACATGCCGTTTTATGGAGGCTGATGAATTCAGCAACGGTTGTGACTACGCCAAGGGGAAAAAAATCGTCATCGTAGGCTGTGGTGCCCAGGGGCTCAACCAGGGGCTCAATATGCGTGATAGCGGGCTGGATGTTTCCTACACCCTGCGCAAAGAAGCGATTGATGAGCAGCGCCAGTCATACAAGAATGCGATTGAGAACAAATTCAATGTCGGCAGTTACGAGGATCTGCTTCCCCAGGCGGATATCGTCATGAACCTCGCGCCGGACAAGCAGCACAGTGACGTGGTCAACACCGTTGTGCCCCTCATGAAAGAGGGCGCGGTGTTCAGTTATGCCCACGGATTCAACATTGTTGAAGAGGGCGCGCAGATCCGCAAGGATCTCACGGTTATCATGGTTGCTCCCAAGTGCCCAGGTTCCGAAGTACGCGCGGAATACACCCGTGGGTTCGGGGTTCCGACCCTGATTGCAGTACACCGGGAGAACGACCCCAGGGGGGATGGTCTTGAGATCGCCAAAGCCCTGTGCTCCGCCCAGGGTGGAGACCGTGCCGGAGTCCTCGAATCCTCATTTGTGGCCGAGGTAAAATCCGACCTGATGGGCGAGCAGACCATTCTGTGTGGCATGCTCCAGACCGGTTCACTCCTGTGCTTCGACAAGATGGTGGAGAACGGGCTGGACGCCGGTTACGCTGCAAAGCTGGTGCAATACGGCTGGGAGACCATTACCGAAGCTCTCAAACAGGGCGGTATCACCAACATGATGGATCGCCTCTCCAATCCTGCCAAGATTCGGGCCTACGCCCTCGCCGATGAGCTTAAGGAGATCATGCGTCCCCTGTTCCAGAAGCACATGGACGACATCATCACCGGCACCTTTTCAGCCACAATGATGCAGGACTGGGCTAATGATGACAAAGACCTCCTGCGCTGGCGTGAAGAGACCGGACAGACCGCCTTCGAGCAGACCGAGGCCAAAGGCAACATCTCAGAGCAGGAGTACTTTGACCACGGCATCCTGATGGTTGCAATGGTTAAAGCCGGGGTTGAGCTAGCGTTCGAGTCCATGCTTGAAGTCGGCATCGAGCCTGAGTCTGCCTACTACGAGTCTCTGCACGAAACACCGCTGATTGCTAACACCATTGCACGCAAGAAACTCTATGAGATGAACCGGGTTATCTCCGATACCGCTGAATACGGCTGCTACCTGTTTGCGCATGCGTGTGTCCCGCTGTTGCGTGACTTCATGGCGGAAGTTTCAACCGAAGTTATCGGCAAAGGGCTGAATATCAGCGATAACAGCGTCGACAACAAAACACTAGTGTGCATCAATGCTGCCATCCGGTGCCACTTTATTGAAGAGATCGGCTCTGAACTGCGCACTGCCATGCACGGTATGCAGGCCATCAGCCAGGCAGACTAGGAGCCTTTCAACAGACTCCTAGCTTAATCAGCTCTGTATCAAGCACACAAAAAGGCCCGCAACGCTCAGAGCGTGCGGGCCTTTTTGTGTGCAATATTTTAACCGGTGTTACAGAAGGAGCGAGACCGCTTCTTTGGCCGCAGCCATAAACTCCTGCGGCAGGACACCAATCATAATAATGGTCAAGATAAAGAACACCCCGAGAGCTTGCGATCCCATGGGCATCAGGATCGGATCCTTTTCGTCATCGGCACCGCAATACGCCGCCCGCGCCATCTTCAGATAGTAGAACGCGGCAACTGCGGCGTTAATAACACCTATGATAACCAGAGCATAAAAACCCTTGTCGATAGCACCGGTAAACACTACAAACTTACCCACAAAACCGATAGTCGGTGGTATCCCGGCCATACCGAATGCGGAAACAAGCAGAGTCATAGCCAGCAAAGGGGAGCGGCGTGAGAGCCCACGCAGATCGTCAAAGGTAACATTCTCTCCTTCGGGGGCAATGTTGTAGATTACATAAAAGCACCCGAGGTTCATGAGCAGGTAACCGATAATATAATACACAGCCGCTGCCATACCCAGCAGATCCGCAGTAAGGATACCGATCATAACGTAACCGGCATGCGCGATACTTGAATAGGCAAGAAGGCGCTTGAGATCGTTCTGCACCAGTGCGGTGATATTGCCGAAAGTCATGGACAGCACAGCAAATGAAGCCAGCACCCAGGTATACTGGGTTATATCCGCCCCTGCGACAGCAACCAGACGCAACAGAAGGAGCACCGCACCGATTTTCGGAAGCGTGGCAATAATGCTGGTGGTTTCGTTTGCAGCGCCCTGATACA
>JAWOFA010000026.1:0-12099 GCA_046482505.1 Desulfuromonadaceae bacterium
GGAGAATAGAGGGCAAAGCCTACTTCTGCATCGCTTTGATACAGCGCGGTAAACGCCCCGAGCAGTACTACTTCAGCTTCCATCTGTTTCCCGGCGCGATCTACAATAGTGATTCGTTTGCGCTGCACCTGCGCCGCACCCCGGATCTGCCCCAGCATCACTTCGCGCAAGGCGCGTACCTCCCGGATCCCCGGGGCAGCATCAGTAGCGAGGAACTCCTCCAGCTTCTGATCATGCTGCGGCATCAAGGCAGTAACGGGGCTGTTTTTCACCATCCCCACTACATCGGCTGAGCTGGAACGGATGGAACCCAACAGTTCCGCGTGCTGCTGGTTGTGTTTCTGTTCCAGTTCCTTTTGTGCTTCCAGCTCGGTGCGGCGGGTCTCTACCTTCTCTAGCAATCCGGCATGGGTGCGTTCCAGCTCTTTTACTTCATCCCGCTGCTGCGCGAGCTTTTCCTCTATCGCCTTGCGGTCCCGCTCCAATTCCCGGCGCAGCTTTTCAACTTGGGCAGCAACCTTCTCTTTATGTGCTGCGGTGCGTTCCAGCAACGCCTCGGGAGTCTGCACCCCGGTGCGCGCATCCTGTGCTCCTGCGTGAGTGTTCCATAATCCCAGAAACAGGATCAGCACTGAGAGCACTTTACACACATGGAAACCCTTCACCTTGGGGTGGATAATTATGCTGTTCATTGCTGCTGCTCCAGAGAGCCGAAAGGCAAGGTGAGGAGATCGACGGGGCGCTGTTTGTTCCCCATTGCCACCGCCTTACTCAGCTCCGCGCTCCAGCGCGGGTTGAGCCAGCGCCACTCGCGCGTTACGGGATCGTAATGGGCACAGCGCTGCTGATCAAGACTCAGGGCAAATAACGCCAGATTACCAATGCGCAGTTGTGACATAACAACTTGCTCCCCCTCAATTTCCATCTCCTGCGCGTTCACATCTACGCTGTGGGCATAATCGTATTCTTTATTCAGCACCTGCATCAGATGGCGAAACTGCTCTGCTATCGGGACCTCAGCTGCCCACACGTCTTCCTGCAGTTGGCGGATACGCGCCTGACGTTCCTCCATATTGAAGGGAAGACTGTTCTGCACCTGTACATCAAGGATCTCGACGCTTTGGCGCAGAAAAGGCTCCATCTTCTCACCCAGTTCCCGCGCCTGCACCACGGCCTGTTTGGATTGCGTGATTTTCTGTGTCAGAATCTCTTCCTGCTCTTCCAGGCGCGCGTTACGGAGTGTCAACTCCTCTTTACGCTGGAGCAGGGTCTCAAATTCCTGCAGCAATGCAGCTTTTTTCTGCTCCCATTCATCCAGTTCCTGCTGGGAACGCTGCTGCATGGCAATGCTGGCGTGAAGTGGCTCTGTAACATCTTGTGCTAATGTTTGGGCTTCGACCCGTAATGTGCACAGTAGCAGAACAACTAAAAGTACATATATCTTCACCTGCTTCTCCTGTATTATTCATGGTTACGTTCAAGTGGCCGTCTCGGGCCCGTAACAGACGCTGAAATTATCAGATCCCTAAAGGAGTTTCAAATGGATTTCAATCAGTTAAAAGAATACTTTGAAAATACGGAAGGTACCGGCATTCTCTCCACTGCTGACGCAGATGGCAAGGTTAATTCTGCCCTCTATGCCCGCCCCCGTTTCCTGGAGGATGACAGCATTGCCTTTATCATGCTTGATCGCCTCAGTTATGCAAATGTACAAAGCAATCCACATGCGGCGTATTTATTTCTGGAGCAGGGAGAAGGCTACAAAGGGGTACGCCTGCACCTGAGCAAGGTTGCGGAAGAACACAACACCCCCCGCATTGACGAACTTATGGCAGAACGCGGCACCAGCAGCTACGCCCAGAAGGATCGTTACCTGGTATTCTTCGCGGTGGATAACATTCTGCCTTTGGTAGGAAGCGGAGACTAGGCCTCCATGCTTGAAATCGAGATTCCCGGGATGGAGATCATGCAGCTCCGGCACCTGCTGCTGGACTGCAACGGCACCCTCACCTGTGATGCACAGCTAATCGATGGGGTAGCCTCACGGATTAAAGCCCTGTCCCGGGATCTGGAGATAACTGTAATCACTGCGGATACTCACGGCAATGCGCACACCACCCTTGAACCTCTCGGGTGCGCACTCCACGTGATAGATCCCCTGAAGCAGGCAGAGGCAAAGGGCGCTTACGTTACCCAACTCGGAGCGGAGCAATGTGCTGTCATCGGCAATGGTTTTAACGACAGCCTCATGCTCCGCAATGCATGCCTGGGGATTGCGGTAATGCAGGCAGAGGGGGGCGCTGCATCAGCCTTACAACAGGCCGATGTAGTGTGCACCGATATCTGCACCGCCCTCGACCTGCTCCTTAAGCCCCGGCGTCTGCAAGCTACCCTGAGGCGCTGAAACGCAGCAAATCAGCATATAACCTTCACCGGGGCTAAGGATGCACAGAGCGAAACTCAGCGCTGCCCCTATAATACATGACTAAAACAATAAAGTATTGACACGCCCCCTCCAGGGGCGGTATCAATGCGCACTAATCGATGAGTTTGATTCGAGTATCAACAATCCGGGGCGGCACCTACGCTGGCCCTGCACATTGCAACAGAAAGGGTGAACCCATATGAAGCTGTTACACGTTCTTACCGTTTTTGCCATTTTGCTGGCCGTTAGTGCCTGCGACAACAACCCGAATAGTGCTAAAGCTAACAACAGTGCCGACACCATGCCGGAAAACCACCCGGACATATCCTCGCAAACCAGTCAAGAGGGCAATTCACAGGCGCAGCAGGGTATCTCCGGGACAGTAACCGAAACCATGAACACTGCAGGCTACACCTATGTAAAAGTGGATACCGGCACTGAAGAGGTGTGGGTTGCAGCGCCAGAATTTGAGGTCAAGGTTGGTGACCCGGTAATTGTGGGGCAATCTATGCCGATGCAAAACTACCACAGCAACACCCTGAACCGTGATTTTGAAATGGTGTACTTCGCCGGGAATGTTGCGGTAGCCGGGGATGATATGCCACTGAGTGAAGCATCTGCTCATGCAGCACACGCTGAGAATGGAGAAGATCACACCAAACCGGCACCGGTGGAAACCGATGTTGATTTCTCCACCCTTAAGCCCCTTGAGGGAGGCAAAACCCTCGCCGAAGTATTTGCAGAAGAAGACAACCTCGCAGGTGAGGAGATCTCCATCCGCGCCAAAGTGGTAAAGTTCAGCCCCAATATAATGAAAACCAACTGGGTCCACATCCAGGACGGAAGTGAAGGCAACCCGGATCTGACCGTTACTACAGATGCCACCGTTGGTGTAGGTGACACGGTAGTAGTCAAAGGGATTCTGGAACAGGATCAGGACTTCGGCTACGGTTACAAGTACGACCTGATAATTCAGAATGCCGAAGTAAACGTGGAGGAGTAGTTATACTCTTCAAACACAGCTAAATGAGTACCACAGATATACTAAAGAGGGCAGCCGAATGGCTGCCCTCTTGCTGTTCCGCTAGTTGCGACACCATCACATATCTGCCGCTGTCGAACTTTTGGCCGCCTGTTCGGGAATGGTAATACACAGACACTCGGCCTCGGCGTATACAGTGCCGTTGGAACATAGACGCCCCTCAACCAGCACCTTGCGCCCCTCCACGGAGGCGATTGTACTCTCCACCGTAACCACATGCTGCAGCGGCAGAAGGTTGCGAAAGCTCACATTCAGATTTCCCACCACAATGGGATACCCCGCCGTCCACGCTGCAAGCCCTAACACTTCATCAAACACAGCTGCCATCGCACCGCCGTGCACATGATCCGGCGGCCCTTGAGTTTCAGGTCCGAACCACACCCGTGCGCGCAGTTGCTGCTCTTCATTCTTGAAATAGCGCACACGATAGCGATTACCGTGCGGTTCGCCGGAAACAAAGCGCAGTGACTCACCCACCAGGGCAGGAGCGTCAAACTCCTCCCAACCTGGATCACCTGACAGATCAACACTATCACTATTATCGTTTACGCCCTGTATATCTGAGATGTTCATAAACACACTTCTCCTGCTAGATGATTAAAAAGAGATCCTACATCCCCTGTGTAGAAACATGTCAGGGGAGCAAAGCAACAAAAATCGGAATAATGGCTGCGGTTACCACACCGTTAAGACCTATCGCAAGCCCGGCCATGGCGCCACCAAAACGATCAATTTCCAGCATACGTCCTGTTCCAAGGCCGTGGGCAGCCGTACCCATTGCCAGCCCCATGGCAAATGGATCGCGAATCTTGATAATGCGGCAAAATGCCGGCCCCACCATTCCGCCGAAACAACCGGTGACAACCACGATGGCAGCAGTCAGGGGAACGATACCACCAATTTTCTCTGAAATTCCGATAGCTATGGGCGTAGTTACCGATTTGGGTGCCATGGAAAGGATCAGGCTCATATCGCTGCCAAAGAGGAGCAATATCGCCGTGGCAGAAACAATAGAAGCGACGGCACCCGCGCTCACCGCACACAGAGTGGGGAGCAGGCGCGAAATAATCTCAGCGCGACGCTGATACAGTGGGAGTCCCAACGCCACAACCGCAGGCCCCAGCAAAAAGAGCAACAGATCTCCCCCTGCGGCATACTGCGAATAGGGAATCTCCAGCTGGGACAATAACGCAATGATAAAAGCCGCAGTTACAATAACCGGATTTAGCAGTGCCAACGGCCAGCGCCGATACACACAGGTGGCAAGTTCATACGTAACAAGGGTCAGAGTGATGCCGAACAATGGGCTCTGAAGTAGCGGAGACAACATCACTTTCCTCCTCTGCGCACTAGATACTGCGCGCTCCAACCGGTAGCTGCCAACACAACCAGAGTACTCAGGCTCGCCGCTACACTCAAGGCAAGCCAGTGGCGCGCAATTAAATCAGCGTAGACCATCACCCCCACCCCGGCAGGAACAAACAAAAGCGACAGATTACTCAAGAGCAACTCCGCAGCATCCTTGACCCAGTCTACCTGAATCATTCCGGTGCGCAGTCCGACAAGGAGGAGGAGCATTCCCACGACGCTGCCTGGCAGAGGCATCTCCAGCCAGCGGGTGAGCACTTCACCAAGCAACTGTAATCCGAGTAAAATTGCCATTCCTCTGAGCATTTTTTATCCTTTTCACCGGGCACGACATATCTTGACCCTGCTAAATATAAACCACCAGACGCAAGCCGGGGCTAGATCACGAGCCCGGTCAATTACTATAACTCAATCCTCATCCTGCGAAAAATATGTATAAACCGCCGTCGCCGCAGAGGCAGGCAGCCACTCCAGCTCCTTGAGTTCCTCCAGGGTCGCTTTTTTTATCTTTGCCACACTGCCGAAATGACGCAAAAGGCGCACACGGCGCTTGGGGCCGATCCCCTCGATTTGCTCCAGGGCGGATTCAAGCCCTGCCTTGTGACGCACTCGGCGATGATGGGTGATGGCGAAACGGTGTGCTTCATCGCGCAGGCGCTCCAACATAAACAATGGTGCTGAACCGGCGCGAAGAGTGATGGGATTTTTCCTCCCGGGACGGAAAAAACGTTCCTCGCTGCGTTCCACCGCATGCCCTCTTACATTGCGCTTAACCCGGCTCTTCGCAATAGACACCAAATCCAGCTCGTGCTCCAGCCCCAGTTCCGCGATAGTCTGTTCCGCTGCAGAGAGCTGCCCTTTGCCCCCATCAAGGAGGATCATATCCGGGAGATTATCCTCGCGCATACCGCGACTCAAACGCCGCTGCAGCACCTCCTGCATGGAGGCGTAGTCGTCGGCCCCGGTTACACTTCTGATGCGGTAGTGACGGTATTCATCTTTATCCGCTTCACCGTTGGTGGCAACCACCATACTCGCAACGGAGTGCTCTCCCTGGGTGTTGGAAATATCATAACATTCGATACGTTCGGGCATGCGGGTAAGATTAAGCGAATTCCGAAGTTGCTCCAGAACCGCAGCACGCGCCTCACGCCGATCTCCGCGCTCGCGCGCATGTTCCTGCGCATTGCGCTGCGCCATAAGAACCAACTCGCGCCGTTCACCCCGTTGGGGCACTTTTACATCGACTTTAGCGCCGCGCCGTTCTTCAAGCCACTGCTGCAGTACGTCATGGCTTTCGGGCCACACGGGGAGCAACAGTGTGGGGGGAATCACCTGGTCGCGACTGTAGTACTGCTGTAAAAACTCAAGCAGGAGTTCTGCTTCCGGAACAATCCAGCGCAGGGCAAAGGTGCGCCTGCTCACCAGACGCCCGCCGCGTACACACAACATACACAGCTCCACCTCACCTTCAAGTGGCGCTATGCCGATCACATCCATATCCGCACCGTCACTGCTGACCACTTTCTGCTGCTGCAGGGTCTCCTCAATGGCGTTGATCTGATCGCGCAGGCGTGCCGCCTCTTCAAAATCCAGCGCTGCAGAAGATTCGTGCATGCGTCGACGCAGATCCTCTACCACCTCCGTCTGACGCCCGGAGAGGAACTTGATCACCCCCTGTACCTGGGCACGGTAATCCTCGCGGCTTATCTTGCCGTGACAGGGAGCGCTGCACTGGCCGATCTGATAGAACAGACACGGGCGCTCGCGGCGCCGACACTGCGACCACGCATGGCGGCGCAGGGTGAAGATGCGCTGGATCTCCTTCAGGGTCTGTTTCAGGGCACCCGCCGAGGCGTAGGGGCCGAAGTACATGGCCTTATCCCGCTTCACCCGGCGTACAACTTTGATAGCGGGATACTCTTCGTTGAGATCAATGCGCAGGGAAACATAGGTTTTGTCATCGCGCAGGTTGATATTGTAGCGGGGCTTGTGCTTTTTGATCAGAGTATTTTCCAGAATCAGCGCTTCTTTTTCGGTGTCGGTGATCACCGTTTCCAGATGGCGGGCGCGCTGCATGAGAAACTGGATCTGCGCGCGCTTGTCATCCCCGCGTATGTACTGACGCAACCGTGCGCGCAGGTTACGCGCCTTACCCACATAGATAACCCGCTCTGCATCATCGTACATCAGATATACTCCGCAGCGCGTTGAGATCTGGTCGAGGTTTATGTCCTGCAGCCCTGGCATAGAAAATCCATGTTTTGATACGCTCGTAATAAATACCATTTCTTAAAAAGCCGGAAAGGTGCTTGGTAAAACACCTTCAAAGCGTTGAGCGAGAATAACACATCCTGCGTCCCAAGCGCACCTGCGCTTTGAGGCATAGATACGTATCGGAACCGGGCGTTGCATCGTTAGATAACTAGCGATAGCATTCAAGTTGGGATTTTTCTGGTTTTCGGCAGTGCGGATGATATAGAATCGCCTCCCTAAGCCATTCTATTTAATCAGATGGAGATACTGCATGCACAATTTGTGGGACAGAATTCTACGCAGCAACAAGGAAGAAGAGAGCCTGAGCTCTTTTCTGCAGCGAATTCCGGTTTTTTCGCATCTGAACAACAAAGACTTACGCTACATCAAAACCCTGATCCATACCCGCACCTACGACCCGGGCGAGATCATCTTTGAGCAGGGCGACCCTGGCTCGGGGATGTATATCATCCGCAGCGGTCATGTGACTCTGTTTACGCGCGATGTGCACAACAAACGCGAAGACCTGAGCATCTTGGGACCAGGAGATTTTTTCGGTGAAACGACCATTGCCACCCCGGCGGCACGCGTTACCTCGGCATCGTGCAACGAAAACTGCGAACTACTGGGACTCTTCCGCTCTGATCTTTTTGCGGTAGCGGAGCGCCGCCCTGAAATCGCCAACCGCATTCTCCTGGGCCTAACCTCGGTTATCAGCGAGCGCTTGCAGAACGCTATCTTCGAATTGCGCAAATACTCTGTGTCTGAGGAAGCTGAATAAGTATGAGCATGACCCGTTCCCAATTCCTCTTTTTCTATCTTGTGATGACCGCCGCCATTGCCAGCGGTCTGGCGATATTCTCGTCAGCGTCCACCATCACCCTCGCATTACGTTCCGCTGCGGCAGGGATCTTTGTTCCCCTGATTCTGGCTCTTGCTCTGGCGTTTGTCCTTGATCCGGTGGTGAGCAGACTGGAAAAATATCACATCCGCCGCAGTCGCTCCACCCTGGCTATATTCTTCTTTATCCTTGCCCTGTTGTGGCTCTCGGGTAGCTGGCTTGCCACCTACACCCAGCAGATGTGGATCTCCCTGATTCAGGATTTTCCGCGCTACAGTTCAGGACTGATTAAATACATCAAAGAGGCGCAGATGTCCTGGCAGGAGCAGTTCCCCTTTCTCGTCCAGTACGATTTAACTGAAAGGGTGCGCGCATGGGCGGAGAAGTTTTTCTCCTTCCTGATTGTTGCAACCCCTAAATCGGCCCTCAAGCTTGGCAGCCTGCTGGTTCTGGTCCCTATCTTCGCATTTTTCTTTATCCGCGATGGTGCCAACATTCGCCGCAGCCTGATCGCCCTGGCACCCAACCGTTACTTCGAAATGGCGCACGATCTGTCCTACCTAATCAGCCGCCAGACCTCAAGGTTTGTGCGCGGACGTATCATCGAGGCCAGCATCATCGGCCTGTGTATAACCGCAGGGCTGAGCCTCACCGACATCCGCTACGCCCCCCTCCTGGGCCTCTTTGCCGGGGTTACCAATCTGATACCCTACGTCGGTCCACTGGTGGGTATGATCCCGGGTCTCACCATCGCGATGATAGACCTTGGCTTCGGGGCCCAGTTCTGGTGGATTGTGATTCTATATGTTCTTATCTCACAGGTGATTCTGGATAACTTCATCCTTATACCCATCCTGATTTCTCGCTACGCCAATCTCCACCCTCTGCTGGTTATTGTTGCCATCATCATGGGGGGGAAGATCTATGGCGTACTGGGGATGATCATCGGCGTCCCCATCCTCAGTGCATGTAAAATCGCCCTTATCCAGATTCGCCACTATAAGCGCGCATTTTCACTGCCCGATACCGGCACCGAACTCCCGCGCTGAGCATAAGCATGTCTATTACGCATTGGTTCAAAAATATGAAGCTGCGCTGGAAGTTGCTAAGCCTCATACTTCCGCTGGTTTTTCTCCCGCTTTTACTCGTCGGTAATATCGTAGGCTACAACGCCTCCGACCTCGCGCGCAGCGGTATCAATCAGGCGAGTCGCGATGATCTTGAGCATATGGCGACATTCACACGCCACCTCCTTGAAGCGCATCATCAGCAGTTCCAGGTGTATCAGCAGGAACGCAAAACAGATTTCATCAACGAGCTCGAAACCCTTCTCGATGTGGCACGTGAGATGGTGGTAGAGAAGCAGCGCATGCAACAGGAGGGTAAACTCACCCCCGCACAGGCCCGTGAGCAGGCGCGTAAACTCCTGAAACAGATCAGTATCGGCGCGAGCGGCTACATCTACACCCTCTCCAGCGATGGCATTCTCCAGGCCCATATTGCGCGTGAGGGGGAAAACATCAGTGATGAAAAGGACGGCAACGGGCGCCTGTTTATCCAGGAGATGATCGACAACGCACGCCAGGCGCCACCAGGCACCATGCATCAGATCCGCTATCCGTGGCGCAACGAAGCTTTAGGGGATACTGAATATCGTGACAAACTTGCAGTTTATACCTATTTACCCGAATGGGACTGGGTTGTCGCCGCAGCCGGCTATATAGAAGAGAGCTATGCTGATGCTGCATATGAAAAGCAGGCACTCGAAGAGCTCAAGGATAAAATCAAACAGAAACAGGTGGCAAAAACCGGTTACATCTATGCTATGGACAGTTCCGGAACCTTTACCATCCATCCGGAAGAGGAAGGGAAAAACTTCTACGATATCCGCGATTCCGACGGCAACGCGTTTATCCGCCAGATGTGTGAAACGCGCGAGGGCTGGATCCGCTACCCGTGGCAGACCAACTCCAGCGATGTGCCGCGCTACAAAATTGTACGCTATGAGTACTTTCCCCCGTGGGACTGGATTGTCGCCGTAGGCTGTTATGAAGATGAGTTTTACGAAGCGGCGGATCGGATCAGCTCCAACACCGCCAAGATCACTCTACTAACCACCATGGCCGCTGGGCTGCTCTCGCTCCTGCTGGTCACCTGGGTATCCAGTATCGTTACACGCCCGATTCAGCACATGATTCAGGTGATCCGGCGCGTCAAAGCGGGACACATGCGCGAAAAGATGGAGATAGACACCCGCGATGAACTCGGCGAACTAGCGCAGACCTTCAACCGTATGACGGAAATAATCCAGAAAAACAAGGAGATGGAGGAGAGCCTGGCGCAGCACGGCAAAATGGCGTCCCTCGGGGTTCTCTCTTCCGGGGTTGCGCACGAAATCAACAATCCTCTGGGTGTGATTCTGGGTTATGCCGGGTATCTGGAAGGGAAGATCGGCCCTGACGATCCCAACTACACATATATCCACGAAATCAAGCGCGAAAGCAAGCGGTGCAAGAAGATCGTCCAGGATCTGCTGAGCTACGCGCGTACCCCGAAATCGGTACTTGAGGTAACGGACCTCAATGCCTTACTGGAGCAGATTGTCAATTTTGCCGCCAATCACGTGGATATGCACCATGTGAGTATTCGAAGCAACCTGGCCCATGATCTCCCCCCCGTAGAGGTGGATGGAGATCAGATGCGCCAGGTCGCGATTAATCTGCTCCTCAACGCCGGGGGTTCGATTCGCAATGGCGGCGAAATCGTGGTAGAAAGTGCCCTGGTAGAGGATGAGGTGATCATCCGCATCACCGATGACGGCTGCGGCATGGATGCTGACACCCTGGAACACATTTTTGAACCCTTTTTCACCACCAAGGAACGCGGCACCGGTCTCGGCCTTGCAATTTCTAAACAGATTATTGAACAACATCAGGGGAGGATAGAGATGCAGAGTCGCCCCGGCGAGGGCACTCGCGTAACTGTGCGCATCCCCCTTCATCCGGAGCGCTAGAAGGCATGGACAACAACAGAATCATTCTCATAGACAATGAAGAGGGGCTGTGCCGCATGATTGAGGCGGTGCTGGGCGACAACGGCTATACAGTGGAGAGTTTCACCAGTCCCTTTAAAGCGATCGAGACCTTTGATCCCGGTACCTATGACCTGGTGATCAGCGATATCAAGATGCCGGGTATGGACGGGCTTGAAGTGCTGCAGAAGATTCGCGCACTCGACCAGCATATACCGGTGATCATGATCACCGCGTATGCCACGGTGGAAACATCCATTCAAGCCCTGCGCAAAGGGGCATACGACATGCTCACCAAGCCATTTGAGCCCGAGGAACTTCTGTACCGGGTCAAGAATGCCCTCCACGCAAATCAACTCGAAAGTGAAAACCGCGAGCTCAAACAAAAGTTGGCGGATGAGTGCTCCTTTGAACATATAATCGGCGCCACCTCCGGATTGAAGGTGGTGATGGATATGGTGCGCAAGGTTGCCCTGCGCGATACATCGGTATTGATCACCGGAGAATCTGGCACCGGCAAGGAGGTGATCGCGAAGGCCATCCATGCCAGTTCCGCACGACGCGAGAAGCGCTTTATGGCAATAAACTGTGGCGCGCTGCCCGCAAATGTGCTCGAAAGTGAATTGTTCGGGTATAAAAAAGGTGCCTTCACCGGAGCCAATGCAGACCGTAAGGGGATCCTGGAAGCCTCCAACGGCGGCACTCTGTTTCTGGATGAGGTGGGGAATCTCCCCCTGAACGTCCAGCAGACCCTGCTGCGTTTTCTGCAGGAGCACGAATTCATGCGCCTGGGCGACACTCAGCCCATCAAAGTGGATACACGCATCATCTCTGCAACTAATTCCGATCTGAGACTGGCCATGCAGGATGGAAGTTTCCGTGACGATCTGTTCTACCGCCTCAATGTGGTCAATATCCACCTTCCCCCCTTGCGCGAGCGACGCCAGGATCTTCCCCTGCTAATATCCCACTTCATCAAGCAGAATAACGCGAAGTTCGGCACCGCAGTTAAGGGGCTCAGCCCCGAGGCGATGCAACTGGTGTGCGCCTTCGACTGGCCCGGCAACATCCGTCAGATGGAGAACATTATCGAAGCGTGCATGACCATGCTGGATGACGGACGCATCGGGGTCGAC
>JAWOFA010000065.1:0-21671 GCA_046482505.1 Desulfuromonadaceae bacterium
AAAGGAAGCCGCTCGGTTTTTTCCGATATGCTCTCCGCCTCCGTTTCCGGTTCAGGGGGTACCTCTCAGGTGGGTCGCGGGGTCGGGCTATCCAGTGTGGACAATATCTTCAGCCAGGGCACGTTTGAAAATACTGAATCCGACACCGACCTAGCCATTGAAGGCCCCGGTTTTTTTATGGTGAGTGATCCTGAAAGCGGTGCCACCAACTACACTCGTGCGGGGGCGTTTAACTTCAATGAAGAAGGAACCCTGGTCAATCCGGAAGGTTTTGCGGTACAGGGTTATTATCTGGATGAGGAAACCGGAAATACCATGGGGGATGTCACCGATCTGCAGATCGAGACCAAAACCTTTGCCCCGGCGCGGGAAACCAGCACCGTTGATTTGATGACCAACCTTAACGCCAATGCGCCATTTTTGGGAGGGTATGACAATGGCGGTGGTAATATATCTCCCTCGTCATTTGACATTGAGAATCCTTCGGATACAAGCAATTATGCCTCTTCCGTGCGTGTGTTTGATTCCCTCGGACGCGAACATCTGGCGACAACCTATTTCAACAAGCTCGATCCGGAAGGTAATCCAGGAGAACATATGCAGTGGGAGTCTCATACCGTAGTAAGCGGCGAAGAGATTGAAGGATGGGACACCGATGCGGCGGAATTTGCAGAGGTCGGTCGTGGTGTCCTTACGTTTGATACCGGCGGGCGTTTGGTAAATGTAAATGATACCAGCAAAACTATATATGATGGGGAAATGGCTCCGGAGAATTGGCAAACATCTGATCAAGCTGACGAGGACTTCAGAGATTTTAATCCTGACGGCAATCTGTATGTAGCTGCGGATGAGGATAATTATCCCATCCCCTCTGATGAAGAGAAGATAGATGCAGATGTAAATGTTTCTTCGATGCCGCTGGCATGGAATAATGAGTCCGATGCCGGGCAGACCCTGGATTTTGCCTTCGGCGCCACCCAGTATTCGAGTGAATCTGACGTTATCTCGCAATCGCAGGATGGTTTTGCCACGGGTACCCTGGTAAGTCTCTCCATAGATGGAGATGGGAATATCCTGGGTAACTACTCCAACGGCGAACCCCGTAAACTTGCCAAGGTAGCGCTGGCCAAATTCTCCAATCCACTCGGGCTTTCTAAGGTGGGCAATAATCTCTACCAATCGAGTGATGAGTCCGGTACTCCGGTTATCGGGACCGTAGGCTCCGGGGTAGGGAAGATCTTTACCAACTCCCTGGAGATGTCCAACGTTGATCTGGCTCAGGAGTTTACCAAGATGATCACCACTCAGCGTGGTTTTCAGGCCAATTCAAAGATAATTACCACCACCGATGAGCTGCTGGGTGAATTGATCAACCTTAAGCGTTAGGATCACCCGCAGGTTGATTTTATGACGATATCATTCAACAGTGGCGTCGGGTAAACCTATCCGGCGCCACATCTGTTTAAAGGGGGAGTGTTTAGGTGTTTAATCTTCCAGCACTTCGTAGTAAAGTAGCGAAGATTTTGTTAGGATGCAAAATTTGTAGCACTTGCTGCAGGATTGCGACCCGGAGTGAGGCATGAGTAAAAAATAAGTATTCGGCTCTGACGGTATAAATTCCATATCCTATGAATGTAAGGTATAGCCAGGTATAGCGCATGGATCTATCGACTATTTTCGGTGTAATAGCCGCCTTCGGCCTTATGATTGCTGCAATCATGACGGGCGGATCTATCCTATTATTTATAGATCCCGCTGCAATCATGATTGTTGGCGGTGGAACCCTGGGCTCCACCCTGGTGCATTATCCGTTTAAGGAGTTGTTTCGCGCCGTGGGGGTAGCGAAAAAGACCCTGTTTGTAAAAGAGCAGAATCCTTCAGATATTATATCCCAGCTGATTGAGTTTGCCACCAAGGCGCGTAAAGAGGGGATTCTTTCACTCCAGTCGGTAATGTCGCAGATTGACGACCCGTTTTTTCTTAAAGGTCTGCAGATGGCGGTGGATGGCCAGGAGCCCGAATCCCTCAAGCAGATGCTCGAACACGAAATAGACTATATCCAGGAACGCCATGAGAGTGGAGCGGAGATTTTTGCCACCATGGCGGCGTACGCGCCAGCCATCGGGATGATTGGTACCCTTATCGGTCTTGTGCAGATGCTTCAGACCATGGATGATCCCTCCACCATCGGTCCGGCTATGGCGGTAGCCTTGCTCACCACCTTCTATGGTGCGGTAGCGGCGAATATTCTGTTTAACCCCATATCCGGTAAGCTTAAACATCGCTCCGCGTCTGAGATGTTATGCAAAACGATTATTGCCGAAGGGATGAACTCGATCCTTGCGGGCGAAAATCCGCGCATTATGGAGCAGCGCCTGCACGCATTTGTTGCACCCAGTCAGCGCAAGAGCAATTTCAATAAAAAGTAGTCTAGCCCAAGTGGCATTCTTATGCCCTGCTTGATCTTCCGGAGTATTTTTAGTGGCAAAGAAGAAGAAAAAACAAAAAGCAGGCGCCCCGGAATGGATGGTGACCTACAGCGATATGGTTACCCTGTTGCTGACGTTTTTTGTTCTTCTTCTTTCCATGGCGAGCATGGATGAGATCAAGTTCAACAAGGCTGCAGGCTCGCTCCGCGGGGCATTCGGTGTTTTCGGAGGTCAGGATCAACAGCAGGTGTCCCAGCCTACTATTGTTGAAATCGCTCCGATTCAGGACGATCTTGTGCAGCGCACATATACCCGTATCATGAGTCAGATGAACCGGCTGCGTCTTGATGAATCCATAGAACTGGTGAAGGATCGGGGTGCGGTTATCCTGCGCATCAATGATGCGATCCTCTTCGATGCAGGCTCTGATCAATTAAAGGAAGCATCACATTCGGTGTTGCGTAAGGTAGCGGGACTGATTGAGCCACTGCCTCTTCAGGCGCGTATTGAAGGACATACGGATAACGTCCCTTTTGCGCGTTCGGAAATGAGTAACTGGGAACTCTCGGTAATGCGATCTATCGCGGTACTGCGCTTTTTTCAGGAAAATGAACTTCTGCCACTGGATCGGATGTCAGCAGTCGGGTACGGAGATCAACACCCGATTGCACCTAACGATACGGAGGAGAATAGAGCCAAAAACCGGCGGGTAGAGTTTGTCCTCGAAAGTATCGGCGACTACCGTGAGCAACTTCCATATCTGATCGATGCCAACGAGCAATTGCCGTTTTGATGGTTTCAAATTTTATAGAAATATCCGTGCATGCAACACCATAAGGTGCGTATTTAATACAGCAGGAGTAGTAGATGGCTGATGAAGAAAAGCAGGAAAAAAAAGCGGGGAAAGGCAAACTGATCCTGATTATAGTGGGGATTATTGTCGTTCTGCTCTCCGTAGGGGTCGCTGCGTATCTGCTGGGGACAAATAATTCCGGTACTTCTGATAATGGTGAAGCAGAAGAATCTGGTCAAGATCAGAGCAGTGCCGCAATCGGACCGATGGTGGATATAAATGATTTTATCATTAATATACTGGATAAAAACGAGACCCGCTATCTCAAAGCCGCTATTACAATAGAACTTGACAGCGAAGAAACGGCGGCAGAGGTTGATCAACGGATGGCGCAGATCAGAGATGCGATGTTGCTCCTTATCGGGAATAAAACATTTTCAGAGCTCAGCGATCTGCAGGGGAAGCTCCAATTGCGCGCGGAGATAATTGCACGCCTGAATGAAATTCTGAGTACAGGAAAAGTTAAAGGGATATATTTTACCGAATTCGTAGTTCAGTAGGGGATAGTAGTGGAGCGGATCTTATCCAAAGATGAAATATCCGAACTACTTTCCGCTGTCCGGGAAGGTTCCCTAGATGCGGAATTGGAAGTTGAGGATGTTGACTACTCTTCAGAACCGAAAAAGGTCAGCAACTTCAGTTTGGTGCAGTCGCGCAGTCAGAGCGGAATCCGTCTGCCCAACTTCGATATTCTCCTCGATTCCTTTGCGCGCAATCTGTCATTTTCCATCTCCAGCAGGGTTCAGCGAACGGTATCGGTGATCCGTGACAGCATTCAGGAGGTTGAATTCGGCTCTCTGATAGAGGAATGCATGAACCACGAGCTTTTCGGGGTGATAAGCATTGATCCGCTGAAAAAGAACGGGCTCCTTATTTTTGATTCCAATCTCGCCTTCAGCCAGATCGAAATAATCCTCGGAGGTTCGTCCGATCTGCATACTGAGCCACCCAAACGCAATCTGACTGCCATAGAGCTGAACCTGTCAAAGGAGATTTTTTCCGATACCTGTGCAGAGATTAACAAGGCTTTCAGCCCCATAGAGCAGCTCAACTCCTCTCTGATCCATGTGGAGACCAATCCGCGCCTGGTTAATATTGTGCCGTCGGATACTGATATGATGGTGGCAAGCTTCAAGGTCAAGATAGAGGATGTTGAGGGGAATATGCGCATGGTTATCCCCTACAGTTCTCTCGATCCGATCCGCGAGAAGCTCAAGACAGAACTTGGCATGGCAGGGCCTACAGGTCAATGGCGTGACTACATGGCAGAGCAGGTTGCAGAGATGGAGGTTGTAGTTTCCGCTGAGTTGGCAAAGGTTAAGCTCAACGTGCGTGAAATTCTCGATCTGCGCGTTGGAGATATCATTGCACTTGAATCGGATCCTGAGAGTACAGTACGCCTGCTCGTAGAAGGGCAGGCGAAATTTTCTGCATTTGCAGGACTACGTGATAACAAAAAAGCGGTGCGGATTTTAGACCGTCTGCATAGGAGGGTATAGATGGCCAAAGAAGATCAGCAACAGAACCCTGAAAAGCCGGAACAGAGCACGTCCGCTCAGACAGGTCAGACAGGAGGTAATGCTTCTGCGGAAAAGGGGACACAATCCGGATCAGAAAACATTAAAAACCTCGAGCTTCTGCTTGATATTCCACTCGATGTCTCTGTGGAAGTGGGGCGTTCGCGCATGCTGGTGCGTGACCTGCTGCAGATGGATGAAGGGTATGTGGTGGAACTGGGGAAACAGGCAAATGAGCCCCTGGATGTGTATGTCAACTCCCGCCTGATCGCGCGTGGTGAAGTAGTGATGGTGGATGATAAGCTCGGGTTGCGTCTCACAGATGTGGTGAGCCCGGCTGAGCGTATTGAAAATCTGGCCTGACTCCCTATGCGTGCTTTCCTGGTTTTACTCTTTACTGCAGCGCCTGTAATAGCGTTTGCTGCGTCTGCAGATTCTGATAATCTCTCCCTCTTTCCCATGACCCTGAAGATGCTGGCTGCTCTGGGGGTGGTTATAGGGCTGTTTCTCCTGTTGTATGCTCTGGCGCGCAAATCGCGCACGTGGCTGCCCGGAGCGGCTGCACAGGATGCTATCAATGTGCGTGCGGTGCGCCATCTGGGGCCCAAAAGAGCGTTATATCTGGTGGATGTAGATGGCCGCCGCTTCTTTATTTCCGCTTCCGGCGAACAGATTCGCCTGCTCTCGGAGTGGGACCCTCCACAGGACCTCTCCAATGGAGAGCCGGAGGGAACGGATGAAGAGGGCAGAACATCCTTTGCAGCACTGCTCCAGCGTCAGTTCAGGGGCAAAAAAAATCCCGTATCCGAAGCGGACAGTAAACTCACCGGAGCCACATCGTACGCAGAGTCAAGTGCGAAACAAGAGGAGGATAAGCCGTGCCCAGGAGCGTAACCGCACTTGTGTTTCTGGCTCTGATGTTGCTGCCCCAGCCAGGTGCAGCTATAGAGATCCCCACCATCTCCTTAGGTGTTACCGATGCCACCAATCCGACTGAGGTGTCAACGGCCATTCAGGTGTTGCTGGTACTCACCATCATGTCGGTGGCGCCGGCGATACTCCTCATGACTACTGCGTTCATCCGCATTGTAGTGGTACTGTCGTTTGTGCGCCAGGCCATGGCAACTCAGCAGATGCCGCCGAATCAGATTATTATCGCGTTGGCGCTGTTTCTCACGTTTTTTATTATGAGTCCTGTATTCAGCACCATGAATGAAAACGCGATTCAACCCTACCTCGAGGGTGAGATGGCTCTTGAGGCCGCACTGAACGAAGCCGTGCTCCCCATGCGTGAGTTCATGTTTAATCAGACGCGTGAGAAAGATCTCGCCCTCCTGATAGATATTGCTGGCAATAATCAGCCTGACGGACCTGAAGAGGTAAAAACCACCACCCTTATCCCGGCTTTTATGCTCTCCGAGCTTAACCGTGCCTTTCAGATCGGATTTATGATCTATGTCCCTTTTCTGGTAATCGATATGGTGGTTGCTTCGGTGCTTATGTCTATGGGGATGATGATGCTCCCACCCCCCATGATCTCGCTGCCGTTTAAGTTGCTCCTGTTTGTCCTGGTGGACGGCTGGGGCCTGGTGGTGGGCTCTCTGGTACGAAGCTTCGCCTGATGGCAGCGTGCGCCGGGTTATAGGCGCATGTAGTGTGAAAGGAGGCACATATTGACCCCTGAATTTGTAGTCGATCTGGGCCAGAATGCTGTGCGCACAGTGCTTATGGTGTCAGCGCCTATGCTGCTATCCGGGCTTTTGATCGGTTTGCTCGTGAGTATCTTTCAGGCAGCAACCCAGATCAATGAACAGACCATGACCTTTATCCCCAAGATCGTTGCGGTTCTGGTTTCGCTGATTATTGCCGCGCCATGGATTATCCAGGTGATGATTTCGTTCACCAATAACGTATTTCAGGCTATCGGCACGGTAGGGGGCTGATAGGTGGAGCTTTCCCTGATCTCCGTAGCTACGGTGCAGCAGATGCTGGTGTGTCTCGCGCGCATTGCAGCTATAATTTCGAGTATGCCTGTATTCGGGACGGGGATGGTGCCGGCGCGCGCCAAGGTAGCGCTGGCGTTCATGCTTACCCTTCTGGTGTATCCGGTAGTGGATATAGATATTAGCGGGGTGGAATTTTCCATCCTTTCCATGGGGCTGATAATGGCCAATGAGGTGATTCTCGGGGCCATGCTTGGTTTCGTGGCGCGCCTGATCTTTACCGCGGTGGAGTTCGGCGGGACCGTGGTGGGTTATCAGATGGGGTTTGCGGCGGCGAATGTGTACGATCCCCAACATCAGCGCCAGGTTTCACTGATGTCGCAGTTCCAGAATGTATTCGCGATTCTGGTCTTTCTCGCTATCGATGGGCATCATATTTTTTTACGCACCCTGGTGGCTTCCTTCGAGCTCCTTCCGCCGGGATTGCTGGATCTCTCCGGTCCTGCGGTTCCATACATCGTTGACCTTATGGGTCACATGCTGGTTCTTGCGGTACGCTTCAGCGCCCCGGTTTTAGCTGTTCTGCTCCTTTCCGGCCTCATCCTCGGCATTATGTCGCGGGTGTTCCCGCAGCTTAATGTGTTTCTCCTCTCATTCCCCATCAATATCGGGCTCTCCTTCATAATAACCGGACTCACAATGGCGGTTGTGGTATCGTTGTTGCAGGGTGAGTTTGCAGCATTGCCCGAGCGGTTCTGGTTGTTGTTTGAAGGGTTGCGAGGCTGATGGCTGAAGAGCAGGGACAGGAAAAAACAGAAGAAGCCACCGCAAAACGGCGCGCCGACTTTCGCAAGAAGGGGCAGGTGGCGCAGAGTAAAGAGGTTAACACCGCGTTATTGCTAGCTTCTTCAATCCTTCTCTGGTACTTTTACGCCGAATCATTCTGGACTGACCTGACCAAACTGATTGAGCATCTGCTCAACAATTCCGGCACCTTTTTTATAACTCCGGAATCCATCGTGCAGTTGTTGCTCTTTGTTATGCGCCAGGGTGCAGCGCTTATTATGCCCTTGTGGTTTCTGGTGCTGGTGGTTGGCTTTCTCTCCAGCTTTGTGCAGATTGGCTGGCTGGTGACCGGCAAGCCCCTGGTCCCGGACATGAAAAAGCTCGATCCCATTAAGGGTGCAGCGCGCTTTATCTCCAAGCGCTCGCTGGTTGAGTTGCTAAAGTCGCTGGTGAAGGTCGGCGTAGTTGGATATGTAGCCTACAGCACTGTTGCGAATGAGTTTCAACGCGCCTTGGAACTCGTCAACATGGAGGTGATTAATACCCTGAGCTATGTGGGTGATGTGGCTCTTGTTATATTGCTTAAATGTTGTGGGGTTATGCTCCTCCTTGCTCTGATCGACTTCATCTTCGTGCGCTGGGAGATGGAAGAGAAGATGAAGATGACCAAGCAGGAGCAGAAAGAGGAGTTCAAGGATAGTGAGGGTGATCCACAACTTAAGTCACGTGTGCGCGCTCTGCAGCAGGAGATGTCGCGCGGGCGCATGATGTCCGAGGTTCCCAAGGCCGATGTGGTTGTCACCAACCCGACGCATATTTCCGTGGCCATAAGCTACGATAATGAAAACATGGATGCCCCGGTGGTTATTGCAAAAGGGGCAGAAGAACTCGCATTTAAAATCCGCGAGATCGCCCGCGAACACGATGTGCCTCTGGTGGAAAATGTTGCGGTGGCGCGCACCCTGTATGGAGTGGAAATCGGCGATGTCATTCCTGAATCAATGTTCAAGGCGGTGGCAGAGATACTCGCGTATGTATACGGCCTGAAACGGTGATATTTAACTGATGTTTGAGACCAATGTTTGAGACCAATGTTTGAGATAATAACGCAAAATAAATGGGTAAACATGCTGGTACGCAGCGATGTGATGGCAGCCCTGGGTCTGGTTACGATCCTGATGCTGATGATCATCCCGCTGCCGGCTATTTTGCTCGACATGTTTCTCTCTCTGAATATCACCACCGCGTTGCTGATCCTGGTCATGAGCCTCTACATGTCGCGCTCGGTGGAGTTTGCCATCTTCCCCGCCGTGCTCCTTGCTACTACTCTGTTTCGCCTCTCCCTCAATGTGGCCTCTACACGCCTGATCCTCCTTCATGGCGATACCGGTCCCGATGCCGCCGGTGCGGTTATCATGTCGTTCGGGCAGTTTGTGGTCGGGGGCAACTATGTGGTGGGTATAGTTATCTTCGTTATCCTCGTAATAATCAACTTCATGGTTATCACCAAGGGTGCCGGGCGTGTGGCCGAGGTCACTGCGCGTTTTACTCTCGATGCCATGCCGGGTAAGCAGATGGCGATCGATGCCGACTTGAACGCCGGGCTCATCAATGATCAGGAAGCCAAAGACCGGCGCGCGGAAATTTCCAAGGAAGCGGATTTCTTTGGTGCCATGGATGGTGCGAGTAAGTTTGTCCGCGGCGATGCCATTGCCGGGATAATCATTACTCTGATTAATATCGGTGCCGGATTTGTCATCGGGGTTATGCAGAAAGGGATGCCCGCAATAGAGGCGGCGCAGAACTACACCATCCTCACCGTAGGTGATGGCCTGGTGGGGCAGATCCCTGCTTTGGTTATCTCCACCGCTGCGGGTATTCTGGTAACGCGTAGCGCAGGCACCGGCGACTTTGGCTCCGATCTGAAAACCCAGTTCAGCATTCATCCTAAAGCCCTGTGGGTTGTTGCCTCAATTCTGCTTGCGTTTGCAATTATACCGGGGATGCCTTTCGGTCCATTTGTTACCCTCTCTATCATCCTCGGCTTGATCGCTTTTCGCATGCAGCAGACACAGGAACTCGCGGATGTCGCCGAACAGGAGGAAGCACGCGAACAGGCACGACCGCCCGCCGTGGATGAGGAGGAAGACTACGACAAGATGCTCCATGTCGATCTGCTCGAGCTTGAAGTGGGGTATGGTCTCATCCCGTTTGTGGATGCAGCGCAGGAGGGTGAACTCCTGACGCGGATCCGCTCTATCCGCAAGCAGTTTGCCCTCGAGTCCGGGTTTATCGTGCCGCCGGTGCACATCAAGGATAATCTCCAACTCAAACCCAATGAGTACAGTCTTGTCCTCAAGGGGGTAAAGGTGGCGGGGGCAGAGATGCTTCCGGGGCACTATATGGCGATGAATCCGGGGATGGCTACCGAGACCATTAAGGGGATTGAAACCAAGGAGCCCGCCTTCGGCCTCCCGGCGATCTGGATCTCGGAAGATAAAAAAGAGCGCGCCCAGATTGCCGGTTACACGGTGGTGGATTGTACCACCGTAATGGCTACCCATATCAGTGAAGTGATAAAACGCCACGCTCATGAACTGCTGGGGCGCCAAGAGGCACAGAATTTGCTGGATAACCTGAAGAAGGTTTACCCCAAGCTGGTGGAAGAGCTGGTGCCCGATCCTTTAAGTCTGGGGCTGGTGATGCGAGTCCTGCAGAATCTGCTGCGTGAAGGGGTTTCGATCCGCGATTTGCGCACCATACTTGAAACCATGGCCGATTACAGCACAGGAGTGAACGATCCTGATGCTCTTACAGAGCATGTTCGCAGTGCCCTGGCGCGCCAGATAAGCACAGAGTATGCCCAGGATGGGATGCTGGCGGTTATGACCCTGGAGCGGCGCGTGGAAGAGATCTTCAATCAGGCATTGCAGCGAACCGAACACGGGGGCTCATATCTGGCTCTGGATCCGCGTCAGGCCCAGGCTATTCTGGATGCTATTGCACAACAGGTGCAGAACTTCAGCGGTGGCACCACACCGGTGCTCCTGTGTTCGCCAACAATTCGACCACATGTCAAAAAACTGACTGAACGTTACCTTTCAAACCTGGCGGTAATCTCACATAATGAGATCGCCCCACACCTGCAGGTGCGTTCCATCGGAACCGTGAGGATGGATGCAAGTTAAGGTTTTTGAATCAGAAGATATGTCTTCGGCCTTGCGTATGATTAAAGAGGAGCTGGGTCCGGATGCCCTTATCCTTTCATCACGAACGGTGCGTAAAGGTGGTATGGGACTGTTCGGCAAGCCGGTGCTTGAGGTAACAGCAGCCATTGACGACGATGCCGAACTGGATATAGATAAAAACAAGACCCCTGCGTTTCCCACTGAAAAACCTTCTGCATCACAGAGTTCTAAGCCGTTTGACGAGCATATACGGGGTGCGGAGAATGAACTCACCTATGCCCAGCTATGGCGGCGTCAGCCGGTGATCAATTCCACCGAAGACGTGCCACCACCACAGGCAGGAATAACGCAGGGATACTCTCAGAGGAGCTCATACTCACAATCTGCACCGCAACCACCAGCCAGCAATGATGACTATGATGTGGCGCAGTTGCGTGCTGAACTCGGGTCGCTGCGCAAGATGGTGGGTGATCTGGTGGAAGACCTGCCCCAGCGCCTGGAGCAGCTGGCGCGTCCCCGCATTGCCGTTCCCCAGGAGCACAGCTTTAATCCGGGAGTGGGGCATAAGGCTGCATCACACCAGGGGCCGGAAGGGGAGGTGCTGCAGTCGTTGCAGGACTACGGCATTGAAGCTGAGACAGCACAGACAATCGCGCACTTTGTAACCGGCCAGCTCTCACCCGCGCAGATAGCGGATAAAGAGCAGTTACGCACCTTCCTGCACGCGACTATTGCCGATCTGGTGCAGACCCACGGCCCTCTATTCCCCCAGCAGGAGGGGGAGCAGCGCCGCGTTGCCCTCATAGGCCCCACCGGTGTGGGTAAGACCACCACCATAGCGAAACTTGCGGCGGCATACCTGCTTGCAGGGGGGAAGAGGGTAGCGCTCATCACCATTGATACCTATCGCATTGCGGCCGTGGAGCAGTTGAAGGTGTACGGCGAAATTATGAATCTTCCGGTTGAAGTAGTGGTGCGTCCCGAACATCTGGAGCAGGTGCTGGAGCGGCACCAGAACAAGGATCTTGTTCTGATTGATACCGCCGGGCGCAGTCCGCGTGACAGCGTAAGCCTGGATGACCTGGAAGCGTTTCTCGCAGTGGATCCGCAGATCGAAACCCATCTGGTTCTTTCCGCCACCACCCGCGACCGGGATCTGTATGAAATTTACAAACGCTTCAGCGTTCTCGAACCCCGCAGTCTGTTATTGACCAAACTCGATGAATGCGAGAGCGCCGGAGTATTGCTGAATATTCACGTGCGCCATAACTGCCCCTTGTCGTATGTGGCCAATGGGCAAAAAGTTCCCGAGGACATTGTTCTGCTCACCCCGGAACACGTCGGAGATCTGGTTCTCGGAAGTAGTGAAGGATGGAATTCATGAGCAATGTATCGTCTGAGCACGCCGATCAGGCCGGCACCCTGCGGTCGCTGAGTGATCATTTAAGCGAAAGCCCACGCATGAACGCCGGAGCAAATCAGGCCGCACGTGTATTGTCTGTCACCAGTGGTAAAGGTGGGGTAGGCAAGACAGCAGTTGTATCAAACCTGGCCGTGGCGCTGGGAAAGATGGGCAAAAAGGTTCTGATTATCGATGCCGATCTGGGGCTCGCCAACATTGACGTCGTCTTCGGACTTGCGCCCCAATTCAATCTAAACCATTTCTTTTCCGGTCAGCATAGTCTGTCTGAAATACTGGTGGAAGGTCCCTACGGCATTCATATCCTCCCCGCAGGATCCGGGGTGCAGAAATTCACCCGTCTCGATTCCGGACATAAGATGCGCCTGCTCGATGATCTGGAAACCCTTCCGGGTGATTACGACGTCGTGTTAATCGATACCGAAGCGGGTATCTCGGATAATGTCACCTATTTCAATCAGGCAGCGCAGGATATCCTGGTGGTTACAAGCCCTGAGCCTACAGCCATAACCGATGCCTACGCCCTGATGAAGCTCCTTTCATCGCAGTATCACGAAAAATCCTTCAGTCTTATTGTGAATTCGGTGCGTCACTCGGACGAAGCCCTGGATGTGTACCGCAAGCTCACCATGGTCTCAAACCGGTATCTGGATATATCCATTGACTACATGGGGGGGATCCCTTTTGAGCGCAAGATGTACGAATCGGTGCGGTGTCAGAAGGTGATGGTGGAGATGTATCCTGGCAATAAAGTGAGCCAGGCATTTGAGCAACTGGCGCGCAAGCTTGTGGCCGAAACCGGGCATACACAGCCCAAGGGATCACTCCAATTTTTCTGGAAACGTCTGTTGTCGCTGGGGAGCAACGCCTGATATGTCTTCACCGTACGGATTTTATGCAAATACTGGTTCACCCACTATTGATCTCGCGCGCGAACACATGCCCCTGGTGCGGCTGGTGGTAGAGCGGATGAAAAGTCAGGTGCCGGGCTTTGTTAACCGTGATGATATGATGAGCGCGGCAATGGAAGGGTTGATGGATGCGGCATCACGCTTCGATCCTGAGCGCGGCGTTATGTTCAAAACCTTTGCCGAACGCCGTATCCGCGGAGCTATATACGATGAAATACGCAAGATGGACTGGTTTTCCCGCTCCCTGCGGGGGAAACAGGGGCGGATTTCCAAAGCGATAGAGCGCCTCGAACACCGCTTCGGGCGCTCTCCCGAAGAAGAGGAGGTTGCTGCGGAGCTTGAACTCAGCGTAGATGAGTATCGTGAGTTGTTAACCCAGGTGGGGCATCTGGGGTGCGTGAGTCTGAACGAGGTGCTGGATGAACAGGACGAAACACGCAATTTCATGGATCTGCTTAAGGATGACGCTCCAAGCGCCCAGGAATCTCTGGAGAGCAGTGATCTGGCGCAACAACTGGCACGCCACCTCGAGGCCTTATCAGAAAAAGAGCGTCTGGTGGTATCGCTTTACTACTATGAAGAGTTAACCCAGAAGGAGATTGCCGAGGTTCTTGACCTCACGGAAGGTCGCATCTCTCAGTTGCACAGCCAGGCGCTGGTAAAGCTTAAAGTTAAACTGGGGCTCGATAAGGACTTTTGATGGCGGAATATTTTAACAGTGCCAATATAATGCGCGGACTCGCAGAGATGGATGTGGTAGCGGCACTCCTCTCTTTTATGCTGCTGTGCATGGGCTTGATTCTGCGTCGTCTCAACAAGCGTCTCCATCGAGCCAAGGAGCGTCTGGATGAATCGGAGCGTCAGCTTAACCACGCATTGCAGCGCATAAACCGCCTCGAAGACCACCAGATGCGTTCACATGCTCCGCCCCAGGAGATGCCCCGTGCAGAAGTACCTCAGGAGGATCTGGTCTCCCGTCTCCAGAGTGCACCACGCTCCGGCGACGCCCCTAATCGCTATCGCCATGTGGCTTCGTTGGCGCAACAGGGGATGGACGCAGAACAGATTGCGGAAATTCTGCATATCTCAACCGCGGAAGCGTCTCAACTCATGTCTCTATCCCGTATCGCGCAGCTGGATGCCCAGCACTGATCCGTCCATCAACACCTGCGTGTAAATCTCCCTTCATCATTCCATAGACCCTGGTAGGGGGTGCACCGAGGTGCGCCCGGGTTCGCAATGCAGCGAACGTGTGAACCGGGCATAACTTGCAACTAAAGGTAACTGTTCACCACTGTTTACCATGAGGTGCTTTAGCCTCCGAACATTTGCGGCTGGAAGCCGCTCCTACCTTTCCCTGGTCCCGTTGGAGCGGCTTCCAGCCGCGATAACAGGCGGTATGCACAGCACCGATCACGCCTGGAGAATGGTCGTGAATGTCGACCTTTGGTCTGGCAGGTGAATAGTTACCTTGCAACTAAAGTAATCCCCCGAATCTGTCGACATGTGGTGCAGGCAAATGCTGTTTGTCTATAAATTACCTACGGAGTGCTAAATATGAGTTCAGGAATCTATACAGTATTAAGTGGCGCGGTTACGCGTATGAATACTGCGGATATTATCAGTAATAACCTCAGTAATATCAACTCCAATGGTTTCAAAAAACAGCGCATGAGTTTTGCTTCAGTTTTGGACGATGCCACCCAGACCTCTACCGCCAGAGGGAATAACTTTTCCACCATTGGCGAATCGCGGACAGTATTTGAGCAGGGCGTTATTGCTGACACTGCGCGCGACCTTGATTTCGCCATCATCGGGGATGGTTTTTTCCGTGTTCAGCGCGGAGAGGATATGCTCTACACCCGGACCGGCAACTTCAGTCGTACTGCCGAAGGTACCATGGTCGATGTTGAAGGTAATCCGGTGATGTCTGCGGATAATGAGCCCATTGTTCTCCCTGCAGGTCCGTTCGAGGTGGATGAGGATGGACGCGTTCTGACCGAGGAGGGGGTAGTTGGGCAGGTGGGTGTTTTTGACCCCCCCATTGAAGAGTTGGAACACCAGAGTGGTGGACGTTTTGCATTCGGCGGAGATCCGGAGGAAGTAGCTCCGGCGCAGGGGGGGCAGGTGCTCCAAGGGAGTCTGGAGCGTTCCAACGTCAACATGATGGAAGAGGCGGCGCTGATGATGAGCAACATGCGCGTGTACGAGTCCTACAATAAAGCGCTGAAAAACTACTACGATCTCAACGCCAAGCGCAGTGAAATAGCCACTCTTTAATCGCCAAACTATATATCAAACACGAAACAGCAATCTTGAAAGGATAATTTCATGATCAGATCTCTCTGGACCGGCGCTACCGGCATGGAAACCCAGCAAACCAACATCGACGTTATTGCCAACAACCTTGCCAACGTCAACACCAGCGGATTTAAGAAAAGCCGTGCCGACTTTCAGGAATTGCTCTATCAGGTGACCAAAACTCCGGGCAGCGCCACTTCTGCGGATACCGTATCCCCCACGGGGATTCAGGTCGGGCTCGGGTCACGTACTGCTGCTGTGCAGAAGGTGTTCAGTGTCGGGGATCTGATGAAGACCGAAAATGAGCTCGACATTGCGATTGAAGGGCGCGGTTTTCTTCAGGTGCAAATGCCCGACGGTACTACAGCCTACACCCGCTCCGGTGCTTTGAAGAAAGATGGTGACGGACGTCTGGCCACATCTGAAGGATATCTGCTGGAGCCTCAGATTGTGATCCCGGAAAACACCACCAGTATCTCCATCGGCCAGGATGGTTCGGTTGATGTATTCCTCGACGGTGAATCAACCCCGAATCAGATAGGGGTGATGGAACTGGCAATGTTCAGTAACGAGTCCGGCCTGCGCAGCATGGGGCGTAATCTCTACACCGAAACCGACTCTTCCGGAATGCCGATTGTGGGACTTCCCGGCGAAGAGGGGTTCGGAACAATGGCACAGGGTTTTCTTGAAGGCTCCAACGTCAGTGTCATGGAGGAGATGGTCAACATGATTGCGGGGCAGCGTGCGTACGAGGTCAACTCCAAGTCGGTCAAAACTTCCGACGAAATGCTGCAGATGACCAATAATCTGATCTAATATGAGTAAATACAGTCCATATTCGGCGTGCAGCAGATTGCGCACGATATCCATACTTTTCGGATGCGTGATTGTTCTCGCCTTAGTTAGTGCGCCTCATGTATATGCGCTCGAGGTAGATATAGCCGAGCAAGCCACCGTTGACAATGACCAGATAACCCTCGGTGATGTGGCTGAGCTTAATCCGCCCACTCCGCAGCTTGAGAGCGTACGCCTGGGGCGCTCTCCCTCGGCGGGTGCGAGTCGCGATCTCGACCGTGCCTTTATCGCCCGTGCTCTCCGGCGAACCGGGGCGAAACCCGACAATGTGAGCTGGAAGGGGGCTGAAGAGGTTAAGGTTACGCGAGCCGGACAACGGATTTCCACTGGCGATATTCAGGCAACTATAGCTAATTACCTGGATAAAGAGCGCAATCTCCTTCCTGATGTGGATATCCACTTCGAGCCCTATAGTGAACCGGAAGCGTTTGTGGTGCCCAAAGGTAAATTGCAGGTAGAGGTGATTCCGGGGGCGGATAATCTGTTCAGTAGCCGCAGCCTTACGTTGATTTACCGCGTAGATGGTCGCGTAGTAAACAACCTGAATATCCGGGGCAGAATGTCGGCCAAGGCGGAAGTGGTGGTAGCAGATTCACGTATCCGGCGGGGGCATAAAATTCAGCCGAATGATGTCGATCTGGTACGGAGCGACATTACCGATACCAGCGAACCGGTTTTTTCTCTTACCGAAGTGGTGGGGATGGAACTGGCTCGAAGTGTACGTGCCGGTGACCCAATCGAGCGCCGCCACCTGCAGGCCCCGGTAGTTATCAAGCGTCGTGCTTTTGTAAAGATTATTGCCGAACGTGGTCCCATGCGGATTGAAGCGACCGGGAGTGCGACTGAGGATGGACGCCTGGGCGAGACCATCCGGGTGCGTAACAGCTCCTCTCTGGAGGAGATCCATGCAGAGGTTATTGGTACCAATACGGTGAAGGTGAGGTTTTAATATGCACAGACTTAATCTATATATAACCTTCGGAGTGCTCGGTCTTTTCCTCCTGAGTGGCTGTGCCTCTAAAAGTCAGGAAGCCGAGCAGAAGATTGAGAGGATCGCCCAGGAAAAGCCGGAGATTGTCGCGCCGCAGCCCCAGACCCCCGGGTCTCTGTGGACCACGGGACGTGGAAGTCTGTTTGTGGATAACCGTGCTACAACCGTGGGTGATATTGTTACGGTTATTATCCGCGAACAGGCGAGCGCGAGCAAAGAGGCGAGTACCAGTACCGGCCGCAGTACCTCTGCGAGTGCGGATATCACCAGTCTTTTCGGGCTCGAGAGCAATATCGCCAATCTCAACAGCAATATCGATCCGGCCAATCTTATGAGTGCCGGATACTCCAACGATTTTCAGGGCAGTGGTTCCACCACGCGGGAGGAAGATCTCACCGCTACGATTACCACCCAGGTTATTGAGGTGCTCCCCAACGGCAACATGCGCATCTCCGGAAGCAAGAGCGTAATGGTGAATCACGAAAAACAGCTCATCAATCTCAGTGGGATCATCCGCCAGGAGGATATTACCCCCAATAACGAGATCGATTCGCGCTATATCCTTGATGCGAATATCATGTATTCCGGTAAAGGGGTAATCGATGAAAAGCAGCGCCCCGGCTGGTTGCTCCGCTTCTATGATGTTATCAGCCCATTTTAGAGAGATTTGCCAATGTTGCGCTTAATAAATCCCATAATTACGCTCACTCTGATTCTCACCCTGTTTTGCAGTGCATCGTATGCGAGCCGGATAAAAGATCTCGCCGATCTTGGTGGGGTGCGTAAGAATCAGCTCGTCGGCTATGGTCTGGTTGTGGGGCTGAACGGTTCCGGCGACAGTGAAAGCACTGAATTTACCATTCAGTCGCTGGTGAATATGATGGAACGCCTCGGCATGCGCCTCGATCGCGAAGAAGTGCAGGTAGATAACGTTGCCGCAGTTATGGTGACTGCCGAATTACCCCCGTTTGCAAAGGCGGGCTCTTCTATTGATGTTCTGGTTTCATCCATAGGCGATGCCGACAGCCTCGTCGGGGGGACATTGCTCATGACCCCCCTCAAAGGGCCAGATGGTCAGGTGTATGCAGTGGCTCAGGGTCCTCTGGCCGTAGGCGCACTCTCCTTCGGGGGAAAGGCGGCCAAGGTGCAGAAGAATCACCCCACAGTGGGGCGCATTCCTGACGGCGCAAGTGTTGAGCGCGAGGTACCCTTTCGCCTCCCTGAGGATCGAAAACTGCGTTACCAGTTGCGCGATGCAGATTTTACCACCGTAACCCGGATGGCGCAGGCGATTAATGATTATTTCGGCACACGCATCGCCGACCCGGTGGATAGCAGTAGCATCGATGTGCAGGCTCCAACGGAGGATAAAATGCCCCTGATCGAATTTATTGCCGAGGTGGAACATCTGGAGATCCAGCCCGACATCGGCGCACGCATTGTGGTGAGCGAGCGCAGCGGTACCGTCGTAATGGGAGAGAACGTACGCCTCTCTACCGTCGCGGTATCCCATGCCAATCTCAATCTCGTAATCAGCGAGGGGATGCAGGTATCGCAGCCCGGCCCCCTTTCAGAGGGAGAAACCGTAGCCATGCCCGATACCGAGATGGAGATGACTGAGGAAGAGGGCAATCTGGTAGTGATGCCCATGGGCGTCAGCATTGGTGATGTCGCGCGCGCCCTTAACTCCATCGGTGCAACTCCGCGCGATCTTATCGCAATCTTTCAGGCCATTAAAGCTGCCGGCTCCCTCCATGCCGAACTGGTCGTGATCTAAACAGAATCTCAATCCACCTGTAAAATGCAAATATCTGTAGGGGCAGACCGACGAGTCTGCCCTTTATCTTAGGCACCATCGATATTATGGTAGGGACACGGCGCGCCGTTTCCTGCCTTGGTTGACCGCATTTCCCCGTCCCGAAAGTAAACTTCCCCCCTTATTCTGCCGATAAGCCCAACAGAGGAAAGTTCCACGCATTATTGAACCATGACCTAGAGGACAAAGTATGAATCTGCATGTCGATCCGCGTATGTATATGAACCAGAGCGAAAACTTCAATACTGCGGGTGCTGAACCTAATGCATCCAAGCAGGATGGGCTCCGCAACGCCGCTGGTGAATTTGAGGCCATGATGGTGCAGATGATGTTCAAATCCATGCGTTCGGAAGAACCACCTGAAGGGATCATCGAAACCAGCAACGCGCAGATGATCTACCGCGATATGCTTGATGGGCGCATTGCACAGGAACTTGCGCACCGTCAGAGTCTGGGGCTGGGAGAGGAGATCTACCGCAAGGTGGCTCAGATGGAGGGAACTGCTGCATCCTCTGAGGAATAGGCAGGATAAGCATCCGGCAAGATCTTTGAAAGGGAGTAACTACACACCACTTTTGTTTTAGCCTCCGAACAATCGCGGCTGGAAGCCGCTCCTACCTTTCTCTGGTCCGGTAGGAGCGGCTTCCAGCCGCGATAACAGCCGGTACTCACAGCAACGATCACGCCTGGAAAATGCTCGGAAATGTTGACCTTTGGTCTGGCAAGTTACGAAAAGGATAGCGCAGATCTCCAGCGGTGCATTGTGATCCATTTTATTCTAAATATTTCCCCATCGAAGGTCGAAGAGCAGAGTATCAGGGTAAAACAGGACATCCGAGGCAGGGTGCCGAAAATATAAATGACGCTTAAAAAGGTGATGTTATGGACATGAAAATCCAAGGTGATAAAGGGGTGTTACAGCAAAATCAGGTGAAACGTACCCAGGACAAGACCGATGGTACAAATGCCAAGCAGGGGCAGAGTGAAGATAAAGTGAGTTTTTCTTCTGTGCTGCAACAGGCATCCAAAACCGGAGGCGTTGTAGCTCCACCTTCAAATGCAGGTATCGAAGGCTTACGCCCGCCGATGCTTGAACCCACCGCTTCAGCGGAGGCCGCAACCTCCACCGACGATGTGCAGCGCAGTGCGCGTGTAGCAGAACTCAAGCAGCAGGTAGCCGACGGTTCCTATCAGCCCGATCTGAAGAAGGTAGCCGGAAGCCTGGTGCAGTTTCTAGCACAGGAGCGTAACGTATGAACACCAATCTCAGTGAACAACTTAATCAGCTCTACGACCTCGTGATCCGCGAGCGCGAGTGCGCCCGCGATCTGCGCCTCGATGAGTTGCAGGACGTAGTCAGTGCCAAAGAGACGCTGATGCAGGAGTTGCAATTCACTGAGGAGATACCCGTAACCGAGGCGGATAAAGAACTCGCGGATAAGATACGTTTTGAAAATCGACGCAACGCATATCTCTTATGGTCCGCCCTCAACTGGATACGCGAGTCAATGTCATTCTTCGGGCGTAAATCCGCCCCTGATGCCTACAACACCAGCGGCAGCGTAGTTAGCAGTACCACTGGCGGACGCCTTCTGTCCGGGAGGATCTGATGGGTTTAGGTGCAGCACTCAATGCTGGCAAGACCAGCATGTTCACAAATCAGAAAGCGCTGGAGATTACGGGTAACAATATCTCCAACGTCAATACCGAAGGGTATTCGCGCCAGACTCCCGTCTTCAGCGACTATCCCTCCCTGAACTTCGGCGATTTCTTTATCGGCCAGGGGGTAAAGTTATCCGGTGTCGAGCGCGAGTACGATAGTTTCGTCAATGAACAGCTGCTGGATAAAAACCAGCTCCTCGGCTCTGAAGATGCCAAGTCAACACCTCTTGAAGAACTGGAGCGAATTTTCAGTGTGGGGGATGAAAATCTCGCTACTGAAATGGATCGTTTCTTCGATTCCTGGCAGGAGCTCTCCGCCAACCCCAGCGGACAGGTGGAGCGTGATATGGTGCTCCAGCGCGGTGAAATCCTCGCAGCGGAGTTCAATAATGTCTCGCGCGATCTGGATAACGTCAAAAGCAATATCAACTCCACCATCAAGTCCGAAATTGACGCCGTCAACCTGAAGCTCAACCAGGTTGCCGATCTCAATAACAGGATTGAGAATGTTGAATCAGGCACCGGGCAATCCGCCAACACCTTCCGCGATCGCCGCGATGTGCTCTTGCAGGAGCTCACCTACGATCTGGGAGTACAGTCGTTTGAAGAACCGGGTGGCACCGTCAACGTTCAACTGCCCGGAGGCCTCCCTCTGGTGCAGAGCAGCACCGCTCTGCAGATCGAAGCGGTAGAAAAAGGCGATGACCTCAACCTGCAGCTCAACATCGGCGGTTCGAGTTTTGATGTTGCGGGCAAAAACCTCGGCGGCAAGTTCTCCGGCCTTATGGAGGTGCGTGACGAACTGGTTCCATCCCTCAAGGATGATCTCGACTACACCGCGTATCAGATGGCCCAAGAAGTGAATAGTCTCCACGAAGCTGGTGAAGGGCTGGATGGTACAAGCGGCAATCCGTTTTTTCAGAATCCTGGAAGTCACGTTAGTCAAGTTTATAGTTCAGATAGTGCGCCCCTTTTTAGTGGGGCAACCGTTGACTCAAA
>JAWOFA010000103.1:0-9301 GCA_046482505.1 Desulfuromonadaceae bacterium
GGTATATTGCTGTGTACCTGTGGATGTCAGGGTGCGGTAACTCGCCTTGAAAGTGTGGACGCTGCGGCACAGCGCGCTGTTGAGATTCAGGCGCTGGAAAGCGGCGTGAATATGCACAATCCGCTGTATCGCAATCTGACCGATACCCGGCGTACCTTAAGACAGCGCCTCCTTGGAGAACAGGGGTGGGAATCGGAAGCGCAGGGGAAAAGTTTTTCTGACTACAATGAGTCTCACCCCGGCGAGGCTTCTGCACTTGAGGGGGAAGAGAAGCAGGCGGTGCTCTCCCTCGTGGATGCCATGCAGGTCGCGGCGCAGTACAGCCGCGAATTTCAGGAACAGAAGGAGCGCGTGTTCAATGCCGCCCTGGGCCTTGATCTGGAACAGGAGCGCTTTCGTACCACCTGGGATGGAGTTCTCTCTATCCTCTGGAGTACGGACAATAGCGGGTCAGAGCGCCGTACCGGGCTGACCCACCAGGCCGATGGCGGCCTGGAGCATCTGTTCAAGAACGGAATCTCTTTTACCCTCGCGGCCGGCCTTGATCTGGTGCAGCTTCTCAGCGGTGAGCGCGTGGTCTCGCGCGGGATTGTGGCGGATACGAGTATCAGCATCCCCCTGCTGCGCGGATCGGGGGCCGAGATTGTCGCAGAGCCCCTGACCCAGGCGCAGCGCGATCTGCGCTACGCCATATGGGAATTCGAGCGCTACCGACGCACCTTTGCGGTTGAGGTGGCAACCAACTACATGCAGGTGCTGGAGAGCAACAACCAGGTGCGCACCGCGCGGGATAACTACGAACGCCTGATGGAAGCGCGTCAGCGCGCCACGCGCATGGCTCAGGCCGGGCGTCTTCCGGGGATTCAGGTGGATCAGGCCCTGCAGGATGAGTTGCGTGCGCGCCGCAGCTGGGTGGGAGCGCGCCAGACCAGCCGCCAGCGCCTCGATCGCTTTCGGATTCTCCTCGGTCTGCCGCCCGATGCCGAGGTGCGTATGGACGATACGGAGCTCGAACGCCTGCAGGAGGGGATCAGTGCCGCCCCGAGCGGGGATGACTCCACTTACAGTGATCAGAATCCGCCGCGTGCGCTTCTTGCTAGCGCGCTGGAGCAGCGCCGCGACCTCAAGGTAAATCGCGCTCGCTTGGAAGATAATGAACGTGCGATTATGGTGGCTGTAGACGCCCTGCGCGCCGAGGCGACCCTGCTCGGAAGTGGAAGTGCAGGGGAGGGGCGCACTCTGGCACAGGCGGGGGAAGAGGACGGAAAAGTTGAGCCCCATCGCGGACGCTACTCTGCACTCCTGAGTCTCGATCTCCCCTTTGAACGCCGCGCTGAAACGGTCGCGCTGCGGCGCACGATTCTGGCGCGGGAGGAGCAGTTGCGCAATCTGGCCGGGCTCGAAGATATGGTGAAGTATGAGGTGCGCAATGCCTGGGGGCAGATGCGTGAGGCGCTGGAGACCATCAGGATTCAGGAGCAGGCGGTGAAGGTGGCAAAGCGCCGGGTTTCGAGTACCGGACTCTTTCTGAAGGCGGGGCGGATTCAGATGCGCGATCTCCTCGAAGCGCAGGATGCGCTGGTGGCTGCAGACAACGCCCTGGTGGCGGCGCAGGTTGAGTATCTGATTGCGGCGCTGCGCCTCAAACGCGATACAGGGGAGCTTGATCTCGATTACAGCGGCGTGCTTCTCGTCCCCTATATTCAAGCGTGACGGCCTGAGAAGAGAGTTGGCCATGCCCATTTCAAGGGACGCATAAACCCGTCCGTGGGGCTCATTGTCGCCGTCCATGGCGACAAATGCCCTTGAAATGGGCACAGCCAACTCACGTCCGATAGGATTGAATAGTTATATCTAACAGAACCAACAAATAGATGCGAAAGGATTACAGCACGTGCCCCGTACCCCCACACAAACAAATTATTCTGCCCTGCCGTGGTGGCGCAATAACCGCCTGCCTGGTGTGGTTGTGCTCATCATTCTGGGTGGGATGGCGCTGTGGTTGTGGCCCAGCTTTGATGATGCTGGCACACCCGGCCAACGCGTGAGTGTGGCGGTGACGCGCGGCGCGCTGACCATTAACGTTCTTACCGATGGCACAATCAGACCGAGTGATCAGGTGGTGATCAGCAATACCATGGAGGGACGCACCACTATTCTCTCTCTGGTTGATGAGGGCACCATGGTGCAGAAGGGCGATCTCCTCATAGAGCTTGATGCGAGTGCGCTGGAAGAGCGTCTCGTAGAACAGCAGATCCGGCTGCAGAATGATGAAGCCGCGTATATCCAGGCGCGTGAAAATCTCGCCGTGGTGAAGAATCAGGCCCAGAGCGATGTGGAACAGGCGCAACTCGCGCTGGAGTTTGCGCGTGTGGATCTGGAAAAGTATGAACAGGGTGAGTACCCCGCCGAAGTGGATGAAGCACGCGCGCGCATTACCGTGAGCCAGGAGGAGTTGCGCCGCGCCGAGGAACGCCACGAATGGTCGAAGGTGTTGTTTGAAGAGAAATTCCTCTCTCAGACGGAACTGCAGGCCGATGCCCTCGCGGCGCAGAAAGCACGCCTGGATCTGGATCTGAGCCGGGGGAAGCTAGAGTTGCTGCGCGAGTACGATTACCCGCGCCGGATCAAGGAGTTGCGCGCGGAGGTGAAGCGTACCTCCATGGCGCTCGAGCGCATCAAACGCAAAGCCGCCGCGGATGTGGTGCAGGCGGAAGCTAACCTGAAGGCGAAAAAGGCGGTGCTGGAACAGAGTCGCACGCGCCTGGAAAAGATTAAAACCGAAATCAGTAAAACCCGCATCCGTGCGCCCCAGGAGGGGATGGTGGTGTATGCGACCTCCACCAAGGCGAGCTGGCGCGGCAACGTGGAGCCCCTGGACGAAGGTCAGGAGGTGCGCGAGCGTCAGGAGTTGATCTATCTTCCCTCATCGAAATCGAAAGCGGTGGAAACCAAGATCCATGAATCTGACCTGCAGCAGGTCCATGTGGGACAGCAGGCCATTGTGCGGGTCGATGCCCTGCCGCAGGAAACCTTTGCCGGCACAGTGACCAATATCGGCGTATTGCCCGATGCAACCAGTGCGTGGCTCAACCCGGACCTGAAACTTTTCAGTGTGGATATTAGTCTGGAACGCGAGCATGAACAGTTGCGCTCCGGGATGAATTGCGCGGTGGAGATCGTGCACTCCACCCTTGTCGATGTTCTCTTTGTCCCCCTGCAGGCGGTAGTGATGGAACAGGGTAAATCTTACGTGTACAAAACGGGAGCTGACGGTGATCCAGTGCGCGTCCGGGTGCAGGTCGGCCCTGCAAATGCCCACCATGTACAGATCCTTGAAGGGGTGCAGGAGGATGAGCGTGTCCTCCTCAATCCGCCCCTGGAGCAGGGGCGCTGAATGGGGCAGCAGGCGCTCATAGAACTGGAGCACGCCGGGCGCACTTACGCCCACGGTGGGGGTGCGGTGCATGCGCTGCGTGATATCAACCTGCAGATGTGTGCGGCGCAGAGTTGGGCGATTCTCGGCACCAGCGGCTCCGGCAAAAGTACCCTCCTGAATATTCTCGGGTGTCTCGATCGTCTTGATAGCGGGGAGTATAAACTCGCAGGGACCGATATCACCCATATGCATGATGACGCCCTGAGTGAGGTGCGTTTGCGCACCTTCGGCTTCATCTTTCAGAGCTTTAATCTTCTGGCGCAGCTCAACGTGCTGGAAAATATCGAACTTCCCCTGTTCTATCTGCACATGGAGGCGCAGCGCGCGCGTCGGCGCGCACAGGAGCTGGCGCACATGGTGGGGCTGTATGAGCGTCGCAGCCACCGTCCCGCGGAACTCTCTGGCGGACAGCAGCAGCGCGTTGCCATCGCGCGTGCCCTCGCCAACGATCCGGCGGTTATTCTCGCGGATGAACCTACCGGCAATCTCGACACCGGCACGAGTGCGCAGATCATGGAGCTTCTGATGCAGCAGATTGATCTGGGGAAGACCCTGGTGATGGTGACCCATGACCACGCGCTCGGGCAGGCGTGCAGTCACAGAATCGAGCTTAGGGACGGGGCCATTGTGGGGGAACCCGATGTTTAGGGCGATACTGCAGGGACTGCAGCGGGATCTGGTATCCGGGGTGAAAAATCTGCGTCTCCATGCGTTGCGCTCCCTCCTGACCATGCTGGGGATGGTGTTCGGGGTTGCCAGTGTGATTGCGATGCTGGCCGTGGGGCGCGGCGCAGGACAGGAGGCGCTGGAGCAGATCCGTCAGTTCGGCAGTGATGTGGTGGTGCTCAATTCCACCAAGGATGTGGCGCAGGAGAAGTCGGGGCAGAGTCGCTCGTTCCTCAACGTGTACGGTATAACCTATGCCGATGCGGCGCGTATTCGCGCCACCCTGCCCCATCTCAAGCGGGTGGTGTCGGTTAAGTTCCGCGCCGAGCAGGCCACTGCAGCACAGCAGCGCCGCGAAGTGCGTCTGGTGGGTACGACGCCCGCCTGGTTTACCCTGGTGCCCAGGTCTCTGGTGGCGGGGCGCTATCTGAGTGATCTGGATCAGGAGCGCAGCACCAGGGTGGCGGTGATTACCGAAGAGGTGGCGCGCCGCCTCCTCCCTGCGAGTGCGGTGCTGGGCGAGTATATCCGCGTCGGTGGTTTCTCCTACACCGTAGTGGGGGTGGTCCGCAGCAGCGGAAGAGGTGGTGGCGGGAAGGCTCCGGATCAGGGTAACGATGTGTATGTCCCCATGAGTACGTATCGACAGAATATCGGTGATATGCACCTCCAGCACGTTGGCGGCACTACGGTACGTGAGAAGGTGGAGTTGCAGCAGATACTGGTGCAGCTCAAAGATGAGTCCCATGTAGAGCCTGCGGCGGCGGTGCTTCAGGGGCTGGTGGAGCGCTTCCACAAAAAAGAGGATGTGCAACTCTATGTACCCCTGGCGCTGTTGCGCCAGGCGGAGCAAACCCAGCGCACCTTCAATATTGTCCTCGGCACCATTGCCGGGATCAGTCTCCTCGTCGGCGGGATAGGAATCATGAATATCATGCTCGCTTCAGTGACGGAACGCACACGCGAGATCGGTATCCGGCGTGCCATCGGTGCCAAGCGCCAGCATATCCTGCGTCAGTTTCTCACCGAGACCCTGGTCCTTTCCGGCTGCGGCGGCGGCCTCGGGGTCGCGTTGGGGCTGCTGTTGCCCTGGATCATCACCCGCTTTACCGGGCTTGAAACCGTGGTGAGCGTGCCCAGCCTGGTGCTCGCACTTTTGATCAGCATGGGGGTGGGGGTCGGCTTCGGACTCTATCCGGCGCTGCGCGCCGCACGCCTTGATCCCATTGAGGCTCTGCGCCATGAGTGATGGCGTCGCAAAAATTCACCGTCCACAGCGGCAGGGGCTTATGGTACCCATGGAAAGGGCGTCTGTCGCCACGGACGGCGACAGTCGAACGGCCATGGACGGCCCCAATCTTAAACAATCGTGTCCCTTGGAATGGGTGCCATAAGCCTTTGCTGAACAGTTCCTTCAAATAAATACTTTCTGCGAAAGCATTATGAGTAAAGTGAAAACAGATATCTCCATACCGCAGCGCAACTTCATCCCCACTACGCGCGCAGAGATGCAGTCACGCGGGTGGGATGAACTTGATGTGCTCCTTATTTCCGGTGATGCGTATGTGGATCATCCCTCTTTCGGGATTCCCCTGCTCGCCCGGGTTCTCGAAGCCAGGGGGTGGCGCGTCGGCATCATTGCCCAGCCGGAGTGGAAAAATCCGCGCGCATTTCAGATTATGGGTCGGCCACGTCTGTGCGTGGCTATCTCCTCCGGGGCGATGGACTCCATGGTCAACCACTACACGGCGGCAAAAAAGGTGCGCAACGATGATGCCTACACCCCGGGTGGACGCGCGGGGGCGCGCCCCAACCGCGCCATAATCGCGTATACCGCTGCGGTAAAGGGGGCGCTGAAAGGGGTGCCGGTGCTCATCGGAGGGATCGAGGCGAGTTTGCGCCGTCTCGCCCACTACGATTACTGGAGCAACAAGGTGCGCCGCTCCATTCTGGTGGACAGCAAAGCCGACCTGCTCGTGTACGGTATGGGGGAGAAAGCGTTGCTCGAAGTGGTGACCCAGCTCGACAGCGGGCGCCGCATTGAAGCACTTACCCGCGTGCCCGGAACCGCATGGCTCAGCCCGGTGCCGCTGAGTGGAGAGCAACTCCCTTCATTTGCCGCCCTGGAGCACGACTGCGCGGCGTACGCTGCGGCCTTCGCCCAGGTGCAGCGCAGCGGGCAGCAACGTCTGGTGCAGGAGCACGCCGGGCGCTACCTGGTGGTCAATCCTCCCGCCCCGGCATTAAAACAGCAGGAACTCGATAATATCTATGCTCTACCGTTCACGCGGCGTCCCCACCCAGCCTATACCGAAAAAATCCCGGCATTTGAGCAGATCCGCTGGTCGGTCACCAGTCATCGGGGGTGCCAGGGGGGATGTGCCTTCTGCGCGATCAGTGCCCACCAGGGGCGCCTGGTGCAGTCACGCACCCCTGAATCGGTGGTTGCGGAGGTGGAACGTATCGCCAAAGATCCTGATTTTTGCGGCACTATAACCGATGTAGGTGGCCCCACCGCGAATATGTACGCCACCAGCGTGCGCGATATGGAGCGATGTCAGAGGTGTGAGCGCGAAAGCTGCCTCTACCCGCGTATCTGTGCCAATCTCGACCTCGACGACAGCAGTGCCGTTGCACTGTTGCGCCGTGTACGCAAAGTCGCGGGGGTAAAGCATGTGTATGTCGCCTCAGGCATTCGCTTCGATCTCTTCGCACGTCAGCCCGCATATCGCGAGGAACTCCTCGAGCATCACATCGGCGGTCTCCTGAAGGTTGCGCCTGAGGCTCTGAGCCCCACCTTGCTCAGCCACATGCGCAAACCTGCACCGGAATTGTTTGAAGAGTTTCTGCGACAATTCTATGCCACCCAGCGTCAACTCGGGCGCCGCTGTGGGGTCGTGCCCTATCTGATGGCGGGACACCCGGGCAGCACCCTGGAGGATATGTTCAACACCGCACTGGTTTTACGCCGTAATCGCCTGAAAGTGGAGCAGGTGCAGGAGTTCACTCCTACCCCGGGCACCCTGGCAACCTGCGTGTATTACACCGGCATTGATCCCCTGCGCGGGGAGAAGGTTGCAGTATGCCGTGATCCGCACGAACGTCGCCTGCAGAAGGCGCTCCTCCTCGCGCATCAACCGGCGCAGCACAAACTGGTACGCGAAGCGCTGCGCCGCCTGGGGCGCGAAGATCAGTTTCATCAGGTAACCGGAACCGAGGGAAAGGCCAAATCTTCCCCTCTTCCCAAGGCCCGAACGCCGAAAAACAAAAAGGGAAAAGGGCGCAACCTCAGGCACTGATTTTGTGTTAAACTTCAATACCGCTGCCTTTACAGGATTTTCAGCTCCAGGACGGACTTTGCATGTGGCCTGAATACTTCATTGCTTTTGTGACCAAACCTCCTGCCCCTAAGGTCTGTCCCGATGCAGACACTAGCTCCTCGCGCGTGTTACGTTATTTCCACGTTCTCGGTTTGCTCCTCGTTGCCGCCACCGTATGGGCTTTAATCTTTTTATGTCCTGAGACAGCCTTCTGCAACAATCCCGAACAGGGCGAAAAAACTCCCTCCGTCCCCAATCTCACCCAGGCTGAGCGTGATTTTCTTGACACCTACACACATTTCAAAGCGCATGTGGAGCGAGGTTATCATCCCTTTGCATATGTAGAGCAGGAGACAGCGCGTGGCTTTAGCGTGGATCTCACCGACATCATCGCCAGGCGTCTGGGTATCGAGGTCGATTATGTGACCGATCAGAGCTGGGAAGAGGGGGTGTCGGAACTCAAGCGGGGGGAACTCGATATTGTCCTTTGCATGGTGGATACTCCGGCACGGCGCACGTTTGCCCATTTTACCGATCCATTCCTTACCACGTATACCGGCATAGCCACCCGTACCGGGACTTCGTTCGGCACCAATCTCGAAGAATTCGCCGGTCACAACGTGGGTATGATTAAAGGTTACTGGCATGAGGATATCCTGACCCGGCATTACCCCGATATCAACATAGTCACATTTGAGGATCATGTCAGCGCCCTCGAAAAGCTCGCTATTGGAACCTTGGATGCGGTGCTTTCGAGCAATCCTGTTCTCACCTATCATATCCGTCAGCGCCATATGCTCGGACTTGAAGCCCGGCCTATCCTCGGCTCGCCTTACTTCCGCAGCACCAAAGAGGGATACGGGGTGCGTGTGGATATGCCTCTGCTTGCCTCCGCGATGCAGAAGGGTCTTGACTCTTTAAGCCCTGAGATCCTGGATGAATTGCGGCGGCGCTGGTTTATCGACCCGGTAACCGCGCCGAACTCCCTGAAGCTGAGTGTGGAAGAGCGGCGCCATCTCGAGGAGCTCGAGGAGCTGCGCCTGTGTGTAGACCCGAACTGGATGCCGCTGGAGGGGATTGATGCCGAAGGCAACTATACCGGCCTCGGTGCGGACTACGTTGCCCTTTTACAGGAGCAACTCCCCATACCCATCCGCGTGGTACCCACTGCGTCATGGATGGAGACCATCGGAAAAGCTCAGAGTGGCACATGCGATCTCCTCTCCATGGTGACACCAACAGCGCAGCGGCGCGAATATCTGAACTTTACCCGCCCCTATCTCCATCTGCCCATTGTGGTGGCAACGCGGGGGGAAGAGATCTTTATCGAAAATATCCGCCAGATGAGCGGGCGACGCCTGGGGTCGACACGCGGCTATGCTACCACAGAGGAGTTCCGTCGCCGCTATCCCGCCATTGATCTGATGGAGACCGACACGGTTGCCGAGGGGATCCGCAAGGTACAGAGCGGAGAGATCTACGCCTTTATCGGCACCGTTGCCGCAATAGGAGAAGCGATCCGGACCCAGGGACTCAGTGATGTGAAGATCTCCGGAAGGGTGAATATGACTCTCGACCTGGGGATCGGAGTGCGTAAGGATGATCCCATCCTGCGGGATATACTCGATCGCGCCATTGCCGCCCTCGGTCCGGGGGAAGGGCAACGTCTCTACAATCGGTGGGTTACGGTTTCCTACCATCCGGGGGTGAATATATGGGTTGTCCTGCTGTCCGGGGTGGGGGTTGCATTTCTATTCGCGGTGTTCATATGGCGCAATCGACGCCTGGCCCAACTCCATCGTGAACTGCTTCTTGCGCATCAGCAGCTGGAGGAAAAGTCACGCGAACTCAGGCACCTCTCGATTACAGATCCACT
>JAWOFA010000105.1:0-33194 GCA_046482505.1 Desulfuromonadaceae bacterium
AGATCCCCCCGGATACCCTGCAGAGGATGATTCAGGAGTTTGTGACCCGGGATGGGTCGGATTGGGCCGACGCTGGTTGCACGCTGGAAGAGAAGGTTGAGCAGGTTCTTCAGCAACTGAGAAACAGGGAAGTCAAAGTTGTGTTTGACCTGACATCACAAACGGCGAACCTTGTTGCCCGCCGCTGACAGTCAGAAGTCCCATACCTTTTTCACCGCTTTATTTGCAGATTGCATCCGGAGCGTTTGGTTCAGTTTCTCTCTGGGTCTTACGCACGTTATGCAGCAAAACAATCAAGCTGGAGGTAAATCTATGCATACAAAACAGGCAATAGAGACGCGGCGCGCTGTAAAACACTATGATCCAGAGCATAGTATGACGCCTGAAGAGATAAATGAGTTACTCTCCCTGGCAATTCTTTCTCCTACAGCATTCAATATACAAAATTGGCGTTTTGTGGTGGTCTCAGATACAGAATTGAGGAAACGGATCAGGGAAGTAGCCTGGGATCAAGCCCAAGTTACCGATGCATCGCTATTCATTGTGCTCTGTGCTGATCTGAAGGCATGGGAGAGGAGTCCTGAGCGGTACTGGGTTAATACCCCAAAAGAGGTTCAGGAGTTTATGCTTCCTGCTATCGATGATTACTATCGAGGCAAAGATCAGGCCCAGAGAGATGAGGCCATGAGATCTTGCGGTATTGCCGCCCAAACATTAATGCTTGCAGCAAAATCAATGGGGTACGAATCCTGCCCCATGGATGGTTTTGATTTCGACAAAGTTGCTGAGCTTATTGATTTGCCTGGTGACCATGTAATTGCAATGTTTGTTGCTATTGGTAAGGGCATAAAAGAGCCATGGCCCCGAGGAGGGCAGCTGGATCTTGACGAAGTTGTGATTAAAGACAAATTTGCTCCCAAAACATAACATGAGGTTTCATCATAACGGCATTACTCTACGCACCATACATCTTGGTGGATTTTGTCATAGCGCATCAATATGAAAGGGAATCGGGGATGATTTGAATTGCGGGGCAGAAGCCCCGCAATTCATTAAGTAAGTGTGGTTTTATCACCTGGCAGCTTCAGGCGTGCTGCGCGAGCGTTTGCGTTCGGTGTAAAACACATAGCTGCCCGCGGCCAGGATGATCAATGTCCCCAGCCAGGTAAGGATATCGGGGAAATCCTGAAACAGAACATAGCCCAGAAGGGTAGCGCTTATGATCTCCAGATACTGGAAGGAGGCAAGCACGCTGGCCTGGGTGTGTTTGAACGCCAGGGTTATCATCATATGGCTGATGACCGAGAGCAGCCCGATAGCCAGGAGTAAGCACCAGGCCCTTGGGGAAGGGTGAGCCCAGGTGAATATACCGGTCTGGTTATTGCCTCCCAGCAGTATTCCTATTCCCAGAAGAGCGGTCGCCCACGCACTGCTGCAGGCCTGTACCTGCAGGCTCCCGAGAGTGGCGGTAATGGAGCGTAGCACCGTAAGGTGTGCAGCATAAAACAATGCCGCCAGAAGAGGCAGCAGTGCCACCCAGCCAAACAGATCCCAGTTAGGGCGAATTACAACCAGCACTCCCAGAAGGCCAAGCAGTACGGCCATCAGGCGTTGTTTGCTCATTTTTTCTCTCAACACCCAGGCTGAAAGCAGGGTAAGAAGCAGAGGTTCGACAAAGAAGATAGCTATGGCATTGGCCAGGGGCAAAAAAGCTAGAGACCAGTACAGGCAGGTGATTGTTCCGGCTACAAAAACACCAGCAAGGGCGGTTTTTAGCTTCGCTTTCGCAGGCATAGGGGAGATCTGACGGGTTGCTGTCACCGCAGTGCCCAACAGCAGAGCCTGGATCAGAAATCGCACAAAGGCTATCTGACCGGGCCCAAGGTTGGTGGACAGGAGCTTTGCCATGGAATCCATCATCGGGAGCAGAAGCATGGCTCCAGCCATGAGGAGCATACCGCTCTGATTTGAGTCGTGTGTGGTGTCCGCTGTTGTAGTGTTCATGTTGAGCCCCTGTTTTTACAGACGTTCTTACTGATGCAATTAGCTCAAAATTGTCTCGCAATGAGTAATCTGCAAAAATAAAAGGGGCCACGCTAAAAGCGTAACCCCTTGATTTTATTCTGGTGCCGAAGGCGAGAATCGAACTCGCACGCCCAGAAGGCATCGGTTTTTGAGACCGACGTGTCTACCAATTCCACCACTTCGGCACGAGCAGGGCAGATTATATGGATTGATGTTGCAGGGGTCAAGGGTTTATCGCCATCCGGGAGATATTTGTTACACTCTGTGAGAGTGAGTAGTTGTTCAAAACAGAAATTTGTTCTGGAGGTATCTTATTATGCGCGAAGCGATGTTCTGGAGTGCTGAAAATGATGGTTATGTGCGCTGTACGCTGTGCCCGCACCATTGCCGCATCGCGCCGGGGGCACGGGGAGTGTGCAATGTGCGCGAAAACCGTGAGGGGGTGCTTTACAGTTTGAACTACGGTTGTATTGTGGCCAGCAATATCGATCCCATTGAAAAAAAACCGCTGTATCACTATCTCCCCGGGAGTCAGAGTTTTTCTGTCGCGGGGGCGGGGTGCAACATGCACTGCAGCCATTGTCAGAATGCTTCCATCTCACAGGTGGATGAGGATGTGCCGGGAGAGGAGGTGACGTCGCAGAGGATTGTGGCGGCAGCACAGCGCAGCGGGTGTCGGAGCCTGGCTTATACCTACACCGAGCCTACGATTTACTATGAGACCATGCTGGAGACTGCTGCTCTGGCGCGTGAAGCCGGCCTGGACAATATAATGATCAGCAACGGGTATATGGAAGCGGCTCCATTCGAGCAGTTAGCGCCGCTGTTGCAGGCAGCGAATATCGATCTTAAGGCCTTTGACGATAAGGTGTATCGTACATTGTGTGGTGCGCATCTACAGCCGGTTCTGGATAGCCTGAAGCGCATGTATGCGGCGGGGATATGGCTGGAGGTGACAACTCTGATTATCCCGGGGTATAATGATAACCAGGCGCAATTGCAGGAGCTGACAGAGTTCATTGTGCGCGAGTTGGGCCCCGAGGTGCCGTGGCATGTGAGTGCATTCTATCCCACCTATCGACTCCTCGACGTGCCTCCCACTCCGGTGGAATCTATCCGGCATGCGTGTGAAATTGGTGCGGAAGCGGGGTTGCACTATGTCTACGGCGGCAATGTTGCCGGAGTTTTTGAAAACACTCTGTGCCCGGAGTGCCGCAACGTAGCGGTGGAGCGGTGCGGATACCGGATTATGCATCTGGGACTGGAGGCGGGTAAGTGCAGCGCATGCGGGGCTAAAGTGGCTGGAGTCTGGGAATAGTCAAGAGCTGCACGGAAGAGTAAACGAGGGGAGAATGAGATGGAGAATATTCCTGACAGACGCCGGGTGAATGATGGGCGCTTTGCTGATGATCGCCGTACCGGCAGAGATCGGCGCAGCGGCCCGGATCTGCTGCGCCGCATGTTACCGCTTTTTCCCGCTATGAGCTGGATATGTGTGGTACTTGCATTTTTTATTCTGAGTCTGGCTAAACCTGCGACCCAGAGCTTTGTTGGTGTATTTTCCGATCAGCCGGTGTATTCAGGCTGGGATCTGGAACTGCTTTACTATGTATTCTGGCTCCTGTTTGGTTCCATCGTTCTGGGAGCCAGCGGACTGGTGCTCAATATCATGCGGAGTAAACGCAAAGGGGATAATCTCTATACCTCCCTGATTTTCGTGGGGCTGGTGGCGTTTGTGTTTCTGGTATGGCTGGTCAGCGTCAGGGGGATCTAGAATTCATCCTTTGTATTTGCCTTTGCCGAGTCGAGCCAGAAGTCGTTGGCATCCAGCGGATCGTAATAACGCGTGCGGCCGAAGCCTTGTAGAGGGATGTTCTGCTCTTCGGGACTCGATTCATGCAGGAGTCTGTCCACGGTGATGAAACTCCCCAGAACGGGGCCATGACGCTGCAGGGCCTGCAGGGCGTAGGTGGAGCAGGTGGGATACATAGGGCAGCGCGGGCTGTCCACCGGGGAGATGAATCTCTGGAAAAAGCGCACCCCTTGTACCAGAGGGTTGAGATCGCTGCTGGATACTGCCTTCCGGTGGGTATGAATCACCCTGGCTTTTGCTGCATTCAAAATGTCTGTCTGATTGTGCTGCTGAACACCATCCTCCCAGGCATGGGTCGGAGGATACCAGGTTTCGGCCCTGACATAGTCAGGCGCTGATGTCAGCATGATAAAGGCAAAGCACATGACTATCCTCGGAGTAGCGCGTAATGATCCCTTACGCATCCGGATCTTGCTCTCCACCAGATCCACCCTTTTGGCGTTTAAGATTTTGATAGTAGCGCATACGCTCACCGATGATTTTTTCGTAGCCACGCTCTACCGGGGCGTAGAAGGTGGTTCTTTGCAGTTCTTCGGGGAGATATTCCTGAGCCAGATATCCGCATTCACTTGAATGAGCGTACTGATAGCCGGCGTGATAGCCGAGATCCTTCATCAACTTTGTGGGAGCGTTGCGGATGTGCAGAGGCACCGGGAGTGAACCGCTCCTGCGCACCTCAGCGAGGGCAGCGTCGATCCCCGTATAGGAGGCATTGCTCTTAGGAGCACTCGCCAGATAGGTGGTAGCCTGTGCCATTATAATTCGTCCCTCGGGCATGCCGATTAGATGCACCGCCTGCTGCGCAGCCACCGCGAGTTGCAACCCGCGCGGGTCGGCGTTACCGATATCCTCCGAGGCTAGAATAACCAGGCGCCGCGCTATGAACATAGGGTCTTCACCCGCTTCGATCATGCGTGCTAGCCAGTAGAGCGCTCCATCCGGGTCGCTGCCGCGTACACTTTTTATGAATGCGGAAATCACGTTGTAGTGCTCTTCAGCGCCTTTGTCATAGCGTAGCGATTGCTGGCTCAGAGCCTCCTGCAGAAAATCGGTGTCTATGCGGCGCCCATTGCATAGCTGCACTACTAGTTCGAGGTTCCCCAGGGCGATGCGCGCATCGCCATCTGCACCTGCAGCCAGGCGCGTGAGTGCTTCCGGGGTTATGTCGACGTTAAGGTCTGCAACGCCGCGCGGAGATTCGAGGGCGCGGCGCAAAAGGGTTTCGAGTTCCCCTACGGCCAGGGGCTGAAGGGTGAAAACACGCGCGCGTGAGAGAAGGGCGGAGTTGACCTCGAACGAAGGGTTTTCGGTGGTGGCGCCGATGAGCACTACGTCACCGTTTTCCACCGCAGGGAGAAACGCATCCTGCTGGGCTTTATTAAGACGGTGGATTTCATCCACAAACAACAGGGTGCAGGTGGCGTAGAGGGCGCGATCCTCGCGCGCCTGATTCACAATAGTGCGGATATCCTTGACGCCGTGCATAACCGCAGAGAAGAACACAAAGCGGCAATGTGAGTGGTTTGCTATCACCCGCGCCAAGGTGGTTTTCCCTGTGCCGGGCGGGCCCCAGAAAATCAGGGAGGTGAGCTGGTCGTGCTCGATCAGATGGCGCAGAGCCCCATCGGGGCCCAGGAGGTGCTGTTGCCCGCATACCTCTTCCAGTGTAGTGGGGCGCATCCGTTCCGCCAGGGGAGTGTGGCCATCAGTGCTGGTGTCGCTGAAAAGATCCATGAATTATATACTTCAGATATCGCGTTAGAAAGACGCTGTTAAATGGAGGGTTGCAAATCCGGAATGTAGCACAAATCGGATTAAACCCTCAATCATCTGTAGTAGATATGATGGCAAGTTGAAATACACCCCCTGTCATTCGGCGTTTTTTGCTTAGCATATAACTTGTTTGCTTCTTTGTGTAAAAGCATCAAATATGGACTTCCGCGGAAACGGTGTGCTAGATTGTGCGCCTATTGCGCTCCGGTATGCAGGCGGCTTGGCCGGGGATTGAAGGGACCGCCATATCGGTAATAGTGGTGCAGGTTTTTTATGCCGATGTGGAATGAAAGGATAGCGCTATGAAATGTGTTGGGCTGTATGCAAAGCGAACCAATCCGGATGCCATCAAAGTAGCTGAAGACCTGTGCCTATGGTTGCAGGAACGCCGGATAGATGTTTTGCTCGAAGATGACCTTGGCTCGGATATATCCGCCACCAACCCGAAAGTAATCTTCGAGACTGCTAATGCAGAAGATATTCCGCCCAGGGTTGATTGTATTGTAGTTTTAGGCGGGGATGGCACCCTGATTTCGGTGGCGCGCTCGGTAGGTTCGCGAGCGGTTCCTATCCTTGGAGTGAACCTGGGAAGCCTGGGGTTCCTTACGGAAATAACCCTTGATGAACTCTATCCCCAACTGGAGAAGGTTCTTGCAGGAAATTTTTCCGTCTCGGAGCGGATTCGTCTCGACTGTCATATCAGTCGTGATGGAGAGAATGTTGCCGAATACGAGGTACTCAACGATGTCGTTATCAACAAGGGGGCTCTAGCGCGGATTGTTGACATTGAAATATGGGTGGATAGAGACTATCTCACCACCTTCAAGGCCGACGGTCTCATTATCTCTTCACCCACTGGATCGACGGCGTACAACATGGCAGCCGGGGGGCCTATTGTGTATCCGGGGGTGAACTGTCTTATGATTACCCCCATCTGCCCGCACATGCTCACAAATCGCCCCATCATTGTCTCGGATCGCTCAGTGATTACTGTGAGAATGGCCTTCGACAATGAGCGCGTATTCTGCACCGCTGATGGACAGGTGGGTATGGCATTGCAGGGGTATGATGTGCTGGAGATCAAACAGGCAAAGGTGGGCACCCATCTTATTAAAAGTGCAACCAAGGATTACTTTGAGGTGTTGCGTACGAAGTTGCGCTGGGGAGAGCGCTAAAAAGTATGCTGAATGAATTGATCATCCATAACCTCGCCGTGGTGGAGCGTGCTGAGGTGACTTTTGCCCCGGGCTTTAATGTTCTTACCGGTGAAACCGGCGCGGGGAAGTCCATTGTTGTGGATGCGCTGGGCCTGCTCCTGGGGCAGCGCAGCCGCGGAGATCTGATCCGCACAGGTCAGGAGCGCGCTGCGGTTGAGGCGGAATTCAACATCCGCACTCAAGAGCAGGTGCAACGCTGGTTGGAGGAGAACGATCTCGCGAACCCCGAACATGACGAGGTCCTGCTGGTAAAGCGGGTTCTGTCACGCCAGGGACGCAACAAGGTGTATATCAACGGCTCCATGGCTTCTCTCACCCAACTGCAGGAGCTGATGCAGCCGCTGGTGGCGATCTATGGCCAGCATGAACAGCAACAACTTCAGCGCGTGGAGAATCATTTGCGGCTCCTCGACACGTTTGGAGCCTATCCAGAAACCGTTGAGGAATACCAGAGCTGTTTTAGGGCCTGGCAGCAGGTACAGCGCTCCCTCGAGCAGCTCCAGGCTGAGAGTGCGGAGCGCCGCGACCGTCTGGATCTGCTCATATTCCAGAGTCGTGAGCTGAGCGAGGCGGAACTCAAAGAGGGAGAATCTGCTGAATTGGAACAGGAGCGTCTGCGTCTGCAGCATGGCGAACGCTTGAGTTCGGTGACGCGCACAGGCTACGATAATCTGTATGCCACCAAAGGGGCGATTTGCGAACAGCTGGGAACCATGAAGGGGGAGTTGGAATCTCTGCTGGATGTGGACCCACGCCTGAAGCCACCACTTGAAGCGATTAGTGATGCCATGTACACCCTTGAAGATGCAGCGCTACAGTTACGCGCGCATGCGGACGGGGTGGTGTTTGACCCTGAGCGCCAGCAGGAGGTGGAGCAGCGCCTCAATCAGTTGCAGGGGTTACAGCGCAAATATGCCGCAGACGAAAGCGGCCTTATTTTGAAGCTCGCAGAGATGGAGGATGAGCGGGAGCGCCTGGACAACAGCGACGACGAAATGGAACGCCTGGATCAGGAACTACAGCAGACGCGCCAGGATTTGGAGCATGCCGGCGCTGCGCTTACCCAGGCGAGAACTACGGCAGCGCAGCAGCTGCAAAACGCATTACACCATGAACTGGAGGGGCTCGCGATGCCGCGTGCATGTTTCGAGGTGCGCCTTACTCCTCGAACATACCCCGGCACAGGGGGGCTCGAAGAGGCGGAATTTTACTTTACTGCCAACCCCGGACAGGAACTACGCCCACTCGCGGCAACCGCATCTGGAGGTGAACTCTCGCGTGTGATGCTGGCAATACGTAAGGCAGCCCCCGGTTCCGATTCTCTGGGGACGGTTATTTTTGATGAAGTCGATGCCGGAATCGGTGGTGAAGCCGCTACTGCGGTGGGGCAGCGTCTGCAGGAGGTAGCACAGCGCAGCCAGGTGTTATGTGTTACCCATCTGCCGCAGGTTGCTGCGTTTGCCACAACCCAGTTCCGTATCGAAAAAGTTGTGCAACAGGATCAGACCAGCACCAGAGTCTTGCACCTAGATTCAGAGCAGCGTGCGCAGGAACTTGCACGGATGCTCGGAGGTGCCTATAGCGGAGAGCAGAGCGTGGATCATGCCCGCGCCCTGTTACACCACAGTCTAAGGGAAAGAGATGATTCGTAAAGCACGCATCGATGATGCAAAAGCCATTCATAAACTCCTGTCCGAATATGCGGAGGCGGGCAAAATGCTGTCGCGCTCCCTCGCGGATATCTATCAGACCATCCGTTCCTTCTACATTTACGAGGATGAAGGAGAGGTCGCGGGGATCTCGTGCCTGCAGATCTGGTGGGAGGATCTGGCCGAGGTACGCTCTCTCGCCGTGAGTTCTTCCCAAGCAGGAAAGGGGCTGGGACGCGATCTGGTGGAAGCATGCGAGAGCGAGGCACAGCAGCTCGGTATAACCCGGGTGTTTGCCCTTACATATCAGAAGGATTTTTTTGCGCGCATGGGATTCGAGATGATCGAAAAAAACGAATTGCCGCAAAAGATCTGGGGGGACTGCATGAAGTGCCCTAAATTCCCTGACTGCGACGAAATTGCCATGGCAAAGGATATCCCCGCCTTGAGAACTGATCCATAAAGTAAGAGCGTAAGGAGATTTCCTTCTCCTCTGGAGATAAGGTGCCCCCAGAGGGGCGGATGAGAGGGAAGGTAGTGTTACCCTCTCCCTGAGGGAGAGGGGATTATGGAAACAGGCTTACAGGGGAATGTTGACGATAATCCCCGGCAGTGCGGCAAACAGCCCGAGGCTGTGTCTTGCGTGCTGTTGCGCCCGACGCTGATGCTGGAAATTACTCTGACGAAAATTCTGATGGTGTTTAAATCTGTTGCGCCCCAAGTGCCTGTTGTTTCCACGATGGCGTGATGTGTTTGATCTACAGCTTTTATTCCCATAGAGCTGCGCTGAGCCCCGGGGAGTGGAGTAGCGCGTAGTGGTAATGACCCGTTGGGTGATCTGCCTGTCCTGATGGCGCACAGCGTTATTCTGGTAGCCATGGTTTCCCGCAGATCTGAAGTGACGCGCATAGCCATCGGCCTCGCTTATCCCGACACCCTGTGACAGGAACATGAAGGATGTGAGCAGGATACTCACCATTGTTGCTGTTTTCAGATTCTTGAATATTCGCATGTCTAACTCCTCGCTTCGGATTTTCGGCTTAAGTGCCCCTGCTTTGGAGTTAATATGTCAAACTGAAACCCTGTCTGCACTCGACATCGACCCCCATGCCCCTGGATGTCTAGTATCGAATGGACAGTGGAAATTGATCTCCTGAGTCGCTTTATGTCGTATAATCAATATCTTGTATGTGTGTTTTAGATTTAACCCCAGGTTGGTGCATGAACCTGTTTTTTTGAGAGATATATGCTGCAGTTACAGAAAATAGAGCTTACCTATCCCGGTCGTACCCTGTTTTCCGGAGTGAGTTGGCATTTACGCCCAGGTATGCGTGTGGGCCTTTGCGGAGAGAACGGCGCAGGTAAAACCACCCTGTTGAAGATGCTGGCCGGTCAGGTAGAGCCCGATAAGGGCGATATCATTATGGCCAAAGGTACCACCGTCGGGTATCTGCCCCAGGAGGGGCTGTGCTATCAGGGACGTACCCTGTACGCTGAAGTTGAAAGTGCATGTACTGAGGTGCTGGCCCTCGGACGCGAGATGAAGTCACTGGAACAGCAGATAGCCATAGACGCGAACGAAGATCAAATGGCGCGCTATGCCGAAGTCCAGGAGCAGTACCGTCAGCGCGGTGGTTTTACTCTGGAGGCCGATCTGGCGCGGGTGCTTCATGGCCTCGGCTTTACCACCGAAGACTGGGACAAACCGAGTGAGAATTTTTCCGGCGGGTGGCAGATGCGTATCGCCCTGGCGCGCCTGCTGATGCAGCGTCCCAGTCTGTTACTGCTGGACGAGCCCACCAACCACCTTGATCTGCCCGCACGTGACTGGCTCGAACAGTATCTGTGTAATTATCCCGGCACCGTGGTGCTGGTATCCCATGATCGCTTCTTTATGGATCAGGTGGTGGAACGCATAGTCGAGGTGTGGAACGGCGCCGTGACAGAATATCCCGGTAACTATTCCCTCTATCTCAAGGAGCGCGACCGCCGCGTTGCGGCATTAAGGGCGGAGAAGCAACAGCAGGATGAAGAGATCGCTCGCATCGAGGCCTTTATCAGCCGCTTTCGCTATCAGGCCAACAAGGCATCCCAGGTACAGAGCAGGGTTAAGCAGTTGGAGAAGATCGAGCGGATAAAGATCCCGCCGCAGCGTAAGAAAATCGCCTTCAAGTTCCCGGCACCTCCACGCAGTGGCAAAGAGCTGGTGACACTCAAACACGCGGCGCAGCAATACGGGGAAAATCTGGTTCTCGAAGATGTCAATCTATGTGTAACGCGTGGCGAGCGCATGGTGCTCGTGGGTCCTAACGGCGCGGGTAAATCGACCCTGATGCGTCTGCTCTCAGGAGTGGAACAGCCCAGTGCCGGAGAGCGAATCCTGGGACACAATGTCGAGATGGCCTACTTTGCCCAGGATCAGGCACAGGTGCTTGATGAGAGTAAGACTGTGCTGGAGGAGATAACTGCGCACGCTCCGATAGATATGGTTCCGCGGCTGCGCGATGTTCTCGGGAGCTTTCTTTTCAGTGGTGATGATGTGCACAAACCGGTGCCGGTGCTTTCAGGGGGTGAGCGTAACCGCCTTGCCCTGGCGATCCTTCTGCTGCGCCCCGCTAATCTACTCCTTCTGGATGAGCCTACCAATCACCTCGACCTGCAATCCAAGGACGTTTTGTTGGAGGCCCTAAGTGGCTACAGCGGCACCCTGGTGTTTGTGTCCCATGACCGCTACTTTGTAGATCAGCTCTCCACCCGCGTGGTGGATGTGAGTACCGGAACGGCTGAGGCGTATTCAGGTAATTATGCGGATTTTCTGCGTGCCAAGCAGGGGGAGGGGGTTAACGGCCACAGCAGCGAGCGAGTGGAAACCCTGGGACATTCTACCGGTTCGTCAAATGCCCCCCCGGATGCTGATAAAAAACAGCGCAAACAGGATCACGCACGCCGGCGTGAGGAACAAAAACGCAGGCGCAAACTGGAAAAAGAGGTGGAAAAGCTTGAGCAACAGGTTACCGAGTTGGAACAGTCCCAGCAAAGCCTGGAGCAGGAGCTGGCTGACCCGGATCTGTATTCTGATCAGGTACGTTTTAACGCTAAAACTGAAGAGCATGCAGTTTTGGGGAAAGAACTGGAGGCGTGTTATGCCAAATGGGAATCAAAGCAGGAGGAACTGGAAAAGTGATGCAGACCCTGATTCTTCCGCGTGGGATATCGGTAAAACAGTTTGATACCTCAAAGCGTGTTAAGATTCCACAGCTACTTGAGCGCTTCCGGAACAACCGTTTCAGCGGCTACCTCCACTTTGATTTAGCCCCACAGGTTGGAATTATATGTTTTCAGGATGGGCACATTATTGCGGTTCTGTTCAAAAACGATACTGAGCGCTTTTTGGGTTATGAAGCGATGCTCGAGTTGTTTCGCGCCTTGCAGATAAGTAATGCGAAGATCAGTGTATACCGCCTTGAAAGTGAATTTGCCCCCTATGTGGCACGCATATGTCGGGGGAGGGTGGAAGTGGAAGCGCAGCTGGTCCGCTTTCTCGATTCTACGCGTCTGCTGACATACCTGAAACAGGAACATTTTAATGGCTGTATCCGCATTTACACCTCGGCTGAAGCGGCGTTGGTTTTCTATGCCGATGGGAGCGTGGAAGGGTTTTTTGCGGATGGGGCTGCGGGGCTGCAGGATGATCTGGATATCGAGCATTCCCTTGCGCGCGCTCCGGAGTGCAGATATGATCTTATCCGCACCCCGGAACCGGAGAGAAGTCAGGTGATGCCCTTGAACGGGATTAATTTTGAAAAAGACTGGCTCATTGTCTGGCGTGAACTCAACCCCTGATGGCGCCGCTATCCAGCCTGACCAATGCGCAGGGCAGGGTACGTGTTAGAATTGAATCTCCTTAAATCCTGCGTTTTCCACTCTGTTATTCCATCTCTGTCAGTACAATCTCAATCCTGCGATTCTGTGCGCGTCCTTCTGGGGTGGAGTTATCCGCCACTGGCTGGTACGGCCCCATGGCGCGTATTTCGAGTCTTTCCCCCCTGATACCAACTTCATCCTGAAGAAAATGTACCACATTTGCTGAGCGTCTCGCTGACAGCTCCCAGTTGGAGGGGAATATCTCGTGCAGACCGGGTTTGATAGGGACATTGTCGGTGTGCCCCTCAACGCAGATCCTTTTATCGGCTATTTTCTTCAGACTTGTGCCCACCTGCTTTAACACGCGTTTCCCATCCTCGGTCAGGTCGGCAGTGCCCGAGGCGAACAAAATCTGTCCCACCATGTTTACGCTGAGCTTGTTTTTGAGCTGCTTGATGGTGAGCTCACCGCGTTCGAGCTCCTGTTCCAGATTGTCAACCAGTTCATTGTAGGTGTTGGATACCTTCGCGAGTCGTGCCTCCCGCGCAATCTGCTCACGTTCGATCTCCTTTTCCAGGTGTGTTGTTTCAGCTTCCAACGAATCCACTTTTTCAAGAAGCGCCATTTTCTCCTTTTGCAGCTCTTCAATGTCCTGTTCTAATTCATCCATGGTGCGAGCCGTTCTTTCCTGACGTGCGGAGTATATGCTGTTGAGACGCTCCTTCTCTGATTCAAATTCTAGGGTTTTCTGCTCCAGTTCGGAACGGCAGTCGGCCAGTTGTGTTCTGGTGGTGCTCAGGTCATCTTTGAGTTCGGCAATGCTTGATTCCTTTTCTGCCACCTCTGAACTAAGGGCTTCACTTTGCTGTAACTGCTGGTCATAGGTCTGCTTGCTTACGCACGCATTCAGGGATATGAGGGGGAGAATGCAGAGCAGCAGCAGCGTATGGCGACCCCATTGTGACAGTATTACAGAACATGTTTTTCTCTTGATTGTGGCGCTCATGGAAGCAAATTGCTTGAACATAGACCATTCTCCTGTGAATATATTTTTAAGGTCGCATCACCTGTAGGCAGGTTGCTCAGTGTCTGTTGCTTGAGGGTAACAGGGGCAACGTTTATTGTGCCTTACAATGTCTGTGGTGTAAATACACTACCCCACCCCTGCAGCCATCTTCTGAACATTGCGAGGGCATTATAGCCAACCTTCTTTAGAACCTGCAGATACAAGAGTGCAGGCGTGAGTTGAGAAAGAAGGACTACTTTGTTCTTGCCCGGGTTTTCGATAATATGGTACACGAATAATATTATCAATTACTTATGGATTTTACTAATCTATTTGCATACGGGGTGTAATGTGCTTGAAGTTGCTGAAATTATAAAGCGGGCGCTGCATGAAGATATCGGCAGCGGAGATATCACTACCATGGCAACTGTTCCGGCGGGGACTACCCGCCGCGCGGAACTCGTTGCCAAAGAGGACTTTACCCTTGCCGGACTTGATGTGGCGCGCCAGGTTTTTACCACCCTCAGTCCCGATGTGGCGTTTGAGTCTCTCAAGTTCGACGGTAACAAGGTACAGCGAGGAGATGTGCTTGCGTGGATTAAGGCCGATGCGGGGATTCTGCTCCAGGGAGAGCGTGTAGCCCTGAACCTTCTCCAGCGCATGAGTGGTGTTGCGACCATTTCTGCGTACTTTGTCGCCGCCGTAGCGCACACCGATGCAATCATCGTGGATACGCGTAAAACCACCCCGGGGTTGCGGGTGCTGGAAAAATATGCTGTGCGGATGGGTGGGGCGCATAATCATCGCACTTCCCTATACGACGGCGTGCTGATAAAGGAGAATCATATTGCTGCTGCCGGCGGTATCAGCGCAGCAGTAGAGGGCGCACGGCGCAGAGCCCCTCATACACTGAAGATCGAAGTAGAGACCGAAACCCTGGAGGACGTGCGCGAAGCTCTCGACTCCGGGGCGGATATCATCATGCTTGACAATATGACCCTGGAGCAGATGTCCGAGGCGGTTGCCCTGATCGATTCCAAAGCCCTCAGCGAGGCATCCGGAGGGGTTAATCTGGATACGGTGGCGGATATTGCGGCTACGGGAGTGGATCTTATTTCGGTTGGAGCTTTGACCCATTCGAGCCGCGCTATGGACATTTCGATGCTGTTCCGTTAATAAGCCTGAATAAATTTAAATATCAGCCGAGGATTATCAACACATGGGGCAAAACCATTTGCGTGAAGCTATCACTCGCATGTTTCTTGAGCACGAGGGGGAGGTTATCTCCGGTGCGGACTTGAGTCTGAACCTCGGGGTCAGTCGCACAGCGATATGGAAGCACATCAATCAGTTACGTGAGGAAGGATATTCAATTGAAGCCGTTCCGGCACAGGGGTATAAGCTGAGTGTGCGCCCGGATGTGCTGCTTCCGGCGGCAATTGAGGTAGGGCTGGATACTTTGAGGGTAGGGCGACAGATCGAGTTCCACACCAGGATTGATTCCACCAACGTCAGAGCGCAGATCCTTGCGGAACAGGGCGCGCCGGAGGGAAGTGCGGTGGTGGCTGACTGCCAGACTGCCGGACGCGGACGTATGGGGCGCCCCTGGGGGTCACCCGCTGGAGTTAATGTATACACCTCGATAATTCTTCGCCCGGAGCTGGCTTTGAGCGAAGCGACCCAGCTGACATTCCTTGCTGCAGTGGCAGTGGCGCGGGCGCTGGAGAGATGCTGCGGTGTGCGCGTAAGTGTCAAGTGGCCCAACGATATCCTCCTTAACGGAAAAAAAATTGCCGGTCTTCTCAACGAGTTGAATGCCGAAACCGAAGGCATTCACTTCGTAGTTCTGGGCATCGGAGTGAATCTGAACATGGAGCGGGATCAGTTCCCTGCTGATTTGCGTTATCCGGCCACCTCAATATTGCTTGAAACCGGCAAGCGTGTGGATCGGGTTGAGTTTGTCCGCACCCTGTTCAGCGAAATGGATACCCTTTACAATATGCTGCTTGAGCGGGGATTTGTGCCTATACGTCTGGCGTGGGAGGCACTGTTCGACCTGGTCGGGACTACGGTGGAAGTGGATACTGGTTCCACCCCGGTGTGCGGTACGGTAGAGGGGATTGCTGAAGACGGTGCTCTGTTGCTCGCTAGCGGTACAGGGCCCTCCATCCCCATCTACTCTGGAGATGTGCGTCCGGCAGGTGTTTAACTTACTCCATTTATGGCGAGTGAAAACAATTAGCGCAGTTTAAAATAGAAAGGAAGCGCTGAGATATATGTTGTTGGTTATTGATGTAGGCAACACCAATACAGTCCTGGGGCTGTACCGTGAAGAAGATCTCCTGCACAGTTGGCGCATTCGCACAGATAAAACACGCACTGATGATGAATATGCCATGTTGCTGAATGATCTTATGACCTATCGCGACCTCGCAATTCCCCAGATCGGTGCGGTTATTATATCGTGCGTTGTCCCGCAGCTGCTGGATGCATTGACGCGAATGAGTTGCAAGTACTGCGGGGTTAAGCCCTTAGTGGTAGGAACGCATATTATGACCGGGATGGAGATAGAGTACGATAATCCGCATGAGGTCGGGGCTGACCGCATTGTGAATGCGGTGGCGGCGTACGCGCGCTATCGGAGCGCACTGATTGTAGTGGATTTCGGTACCGCTACCACTTTTGACTATATCTGTGCTGAGGGGAAATATCAGGGCGGAGCCATCGCCCCGGGGTTGGGGATTTCCGCTGATGCCCTGCACGAGCACGCGAGCAAGCTACCCCGCGTATCCCTTGAACCTCCGCCCCTGGTGGTGGGACGTAATACGGTTAACAGCATGCAGTCTGGATTGTTGTTCGGTTACGCCGGCCTCGTAGATGGCATAGTGATGCGTATGAAAGAGGAGGTTGATGGAGATCCTCAGGTTATAGCCACCGGAGGATTGGCTGAGCAGATTTCAAGTGCCGCCACCTCCATCGATGCCGTTGAGCCGCAGCTCACCCTCGATGGATTGCGGCAGATATACGTGCTCAACCGATAACTACACCCCGTCAGGACTTTGTCCGGCGGGTTTTTTTGTCCGCGGAACATGAAGAACACATATACCTGGTGCGGAGGCAAGTCTCGGTGTGGTCTTCATACGGCATTATCTCTATGAAAGGAGTACCCATGGGAGCAAATGACACGGCTAAATTGAGGAATGTGGGCATTGTTGCACATGGAGGTGCGGGTAAGACATCGTTGGTTGAAGCGATGCTGTTCAATACCGGCATGACCAAGCGCTTCGGTAAGGTGGATGAGGGCAACTCTATCATGGACTTTGAGCCCGAGGAGATTAAGCGTAAAATTACCATCAGCTCAAGTCTGAATCATTGCATGTGGAAGGACTTCAATCTCAATCTTGTAGACACCCCGGGGTATTCCAATTTTCTCCACGATACGCGTAACTGCATGCGTATTCTGGGCGGCGCGGTGATGATTGTCTCCGCTATCAACGGGGTTAAGGCGCAGACGCATAAAATATGGCAGTGGGCCAAGGAATACGAGGTGCCCATGCTTGCATTTGTAAACAAGATGGATCGCGAGCGTGCCGATTTTCTCCGTGCGGTGGATGATATGGAGAAGATGCTCGGAAGCCGGGGAGTACCTGTAAATATCCCCATCGGGGCGGAAGATGGATTCCGCGGCATCATCGACCTGGTGAATATGAAGGCCAGGATCTATCAGTTTGATGAAAAAGGCACCTATACCGAAGAGGATATCCCGGCTGATTATGCGGACGAGGTCCAACGCCTGCGAACCCAGTTGCTCGAGGCCGTTGCCGATGCTGATGATGCGCTGATGGAGAAATACCTCGAAGAGGATGATCTCTCGCGCGATGAGATAATCCGCGGGTTGCGTGAGGGAACCCTGAACGGGACATTTACTCCGGTTCTGTGTGGCAGCGCTACTGCGAATATCGGGGTGCGTCAACTCCTGGATTACGTAACCGATTGTCTCCCCTCTCCGGTGGATAAGGGGGTGCAGATCGGTAATGACCCCGATACGGATGAGATGGTAGAGCGCCGCCCGGACAATGACGAGCCGTTTTCTGCCATGGTATTCAAAACCATCAACGATCCCTTCACCGGTAAACTGACATTGTTCCGGGTATACTCCGGGATACTCGATTCCGATTCCATGGCGTACAATGCCACCCAGGGCAAAGAGGAGCGCGTGGGGCAGTTGTTCAAGATGGAAGGGAAAAAACAGGTACCGGTTGATAGAGCCTGTGCCGGGGATATTGTAGCGGTAGCAAAGATGAAGATCACGGCCACGGGGGACACCCTGTGCAGTACCAAAGACAAAATTCACTATGAAAGTGTTATCCAGATGAAGCCGGTGATCTCGTTTTCCCTTAAAGCGTGCAGCAAAGGGGATGAAGAAAAAGTGATGTCCGGGCTGCAACGCCTGATGGAGGAGGATCCCACCCTGCAGGTTACCCGCGATGAACAGACACATGAGATGATCCTCTCCGGCATGGGGCAGGTACATATCGAAGTTGCGGTTGAGAAGCTGAAGCGCAAATACGGCGTGGATGTGGAACTGCATGCGCCAAAGGTGCCGTATCGCGAAACCATCAAGGGAAAGGTGAGTCTGCAGAGTAAGTACAAAAAACAATCCGGTGGACGGGGACAGTACGGCGATGTGTGGGTTGAGTTTGAACCGCTAGAGTCTGGGGGTGGATACGAGTTTGTGGACAAGATTGTAGGTGGGGTTGTGCCGCGTCAATACATTCCTGCCGTCAGCAAGGGGATACAGGAAGCGATGCATCGCGGTGTCCTCGGGGGGTATCCGGTGGTTGATTTCAGAGCCACCCTGTTCGATGGTTCACACCACTCAGTGGATTCCTCGGAGATGGCGTTCAAGATTGCCGGATCCATGGCGTTTAAAAAGGGGATGGAGCAGGCAAGGCCGATACTTCTGGAGCCGATCATGGAGATGGAGGTAATTATGCCGGACGACTGTGTGGGGGATGTTATCGGGGATATAAACTCGCGCCGTGGCAGGGTTCTGGGGGTGGAACCGCAGGCCGGGAGCCAGGCCCTTAAAGCCCAGGTGCCCATGGCAGAGGTGCTGCGCTATGCTCCGGAACTGCGTTCCATGACCTCCGATAGAGGCTTGTTTACCATGGAATTCTCCCACTATGAAGAGGTTCCTTCAAATCTTACCGCGAAAATCCTTGCCGAAAATAAAGACGAAGAATAGTCGTCGAGGTATGTTGACCAGTGACAGATAAAATCAATCATAAGCAGCACAATGGCGGGCAACTGCAGATTTCATCCGAGGTTGCCCGCCTCGTTTCCACAGATGCCGGAGTAGATGAAAAACGCCGCGCCGTTGCCGGGCATCTGCCCTTATCCATGCACGACCAGGTTATGCTCTGGTATCTCTTTTATACCCGCAGCGAAGATGGACGTGTGCAGAAGTTATGTCTGGAAGGGGTGGAACAGAGTAGTGTTATGGCGCTGAAGCCGGTGTTGCGCGACCCTGAGATTGACTTGGGAGTACTCGAATTTGTCCTGCGTGCCCGAAGCTCAGATCTGCCCACCCTGATCATTTTGCGCCCGAATAGCTCCATCCCGGAGGCGGTTTGGCAGGATATTTTCAGTACATGCTCCTACGAGGTGCTCTCTTTCTTTTTTGATTCCAGATGCCCGTTCACTCTGAGTCCTGCGGAACTCAAGGCCGCTGCGGCCAATGCCCAGGCAACAGCAAAGATGCATAATGTAATCGCTGAACGTCTGGAAGAAATAGCAGCATCTACAGAAGCTGCGGTGCCGGGAGATCACGATCCTGATGCCGAGGTTCCAGAGGCTGACGAAGATGAATTTGATGTAGAGAGCGAGATTGATTCAGATGGTGGTGCGGAAGAGGTCGCCGATGATCTGGATTCCGTTACCAAGTATCAGATGGTTCAGGAACTGAGTGTCGGGGATAAAATAAAACTCGCGATGAGTGGCGACAAGGAGTGGCGTTCCCTTCTTCTAAAAGACAGCAACAAGCAGGTGAGTGGCGCGGTATTGAAGAATCCGCGCATAACCGAAAAGGAGGTGCTGATACTGTGCCAGAACCGCAGTGCCAACGAAGAACTGATCCGTATAATCCTCCTTAATCGCGAGTGGATGAAAAACTACAGCATCCGTCTGGCCCTTACCATGCACCCGCGCACCCCTCTCAATCAGGCGATTAGGTTTCTCTCAACTCTGAGTGAGAAGGATCTTCGCAAGCTCTCCAAAAGTCGTAATGTATCTTCCGCCCTGATGAATTCGTGCCGGAGAATTCTAATCGCGAAATCCAAGCGTTGATTCCACCTATGGGCGGCGCTCAGTTTTGGTTTGACCTGTCGTACCTGCTATGATATTCCAAAATCGTTTTAAAATCAGATTGTTATCCATACTGGACTTGTGTTTAGTTTTGTCGAACACAGATCAGGTTTAGTTGTATCTAAAGGAGATTTGAATCATGGCAGGATTGTTGGACAGTACCGTAGGCGGCATTTTGGAGCAGATGGCAGAGCGTTTTCCCGACAATGATGCTCTGGTATATCCGGAGTTGGGTCTGCGTTACACCTATGCCGAACTTAACGCTCTGTGCGACCGGGTGGCGCGCGGTCTTCTCGGAATGGGGATAAAAAAAGGGGAACATATTGCAATCTGGGCCACCAATGTGCCCGAATGGGTGATTCTGCAGTTTGCGAGTGCCAAGATGGGCGCAGTTCTGGTGACCGTGAACACCAGTTACAAGTCCTCTGAGCTTGAATATGTTCTGAATCAGTCAGATTCGTGTACCTTGTTTCTGGTTGCCGGCTTCAAAGATACCGACTATGTGGAGACACTGCGCACAGTGGTGCCGGAACTTGATGGTACCAGTGGTGGCAAACTCAAGAGCGCTAAACTTCCCTTTCTGCGCCATGTGGTTTTTATCGGCAATAACACCCCCAAAGGAATGCTCAATTTTGATGATATAGAAGCTAAGGGTAAAAAGGTGTCAAATGGTGAGTTTGCTGCAGTGAAACAGAGCCTTGATGCGCACGAGGTGATTAATATGCAGTACACCTCCGGAACTACCGGTTTCCCTAAGGGGGTAATGCTAACCCACTACAACATTGTCAATAATGGCTTCAATATCGGTGAGTGTATGCGCTTCAGCGAGAAAGACCGCCTGTGCATACCTGTGCCGTTTTTCCACTGCTTCGGGTGTGTGCTCGGGGTCATGGCCTGTGTTACCCATGCCACCACTATGGTGCCGGTACAAACCTTTGTGCCCGAGAATGTACTCCAGGCAGTCGAGACAGAAAAATGCACCGCCCTCCACGGAGTGCCCACGATGTTTATCGCCGAGCTTGACCACCCCGCCTTCGAGCATTTCGATCTCTCGAGCTTGCGGACGGGTATCATGGCGGGTTCGCCGTGCCCTATTGAAGTTATGAAGCGCGTCATTCGCGATATGCATTGCGATGAGATCACTATCGCCTACGGTCAGACAGAGGCATCTCCGGTTATCACCCAGACACGCACAGATGACCCCATTGAACTGCGTGTTTCCACGGTAGGGCGCGCCCTGCCTGAGGTTGAGGTGAAAATAGTCGATATAGAAACCGGTGAAACCCTCCCGCCGGGAAAGCAGGGTGAACTGTGTACCCGCGGGTATCATGTGATGAAGGGATACTACAAGATGGAGGACGCCACGGTCAGAGCTATTGACAGTGACAACTGGCTCCACACCGGGGATCTGGCGATCATGGATGAGAACGGCTACTGCAAGATCACCGGACGGATTAAAAATATGATTATTCGCGGGGGTGAAAACATCTATCCACGCGAGATTGAGGAGTTCCTCTATACCAATCCGGCCATTGGCGATGTACAGGTGTACGGTGTCCCTGACCGCAAGTACGGCGAGCAGGTAATGGCGGCCATCAAACTCAAGGACAATGCAACCCTGACTGAAGAAGATGTAAAGAGCTTCTGCAGAGGCCAGATTGCCAACTACAAAATTCCATATTACATAAAGTTTGTGGATGAATTCCCTATGACTGCCAGCGGCAAGATCCAGAAGTTCAAACTGCGGGAACTAGCCATTAGCGAACTGAAGCTCGAGGATATTCAGAGCTGAATTTCAAGGGCGGATAGAGTAGGTCTTCAAGCAAAAGATCCCCCCTGAAACGCCAGCATTTCAGGGGGGATCTTTTGCTTTGGCTTTAGGGGTGGTTGCCAGTAAAGGTGCTTGAATCGGAACACATGTGCACCAGGATCGTCCTCGGAAACTCCACCAACCGTCCGATCATTGAGTCAGAGACGGTACCGGAATTGGTCCCGAGAACCGCAAAACAACGGCTCTACTAAAAAGATCTGGTAGCTATTCTGCTGGAGAGTTGGCAATGCATATCTCAAGGGACACCGATGGTTTGTAGATGTGTCCATCCCTGGGGGCAAATGCCCTTTAAATGGGCACAGCCAACTCACTGATAGTCATACTGAATAGTTACAAAATGCCAAAGTCTTTACGCAATTCTCTAACCTGGAGTTTGGGTGTTAGCTCTTGTTGCTCCGGTGTGATTATGGTACGTTCTGAGACCGTTTTTTACTTACGGATTTTATCCTTTCAAGCTGATATTTATGCCTTTTCTCAGGCGTTTTCAGCCTCAGGCATTGAATGACTAACCCAAACGGAGAAATCGATGATCCGTTCCATGGCAAAGAAGATTTTTGGCACTAAAAATGAGCGTGAACTCAAGCGCATGCAGGTTGTGGTTGATAAGATAAATGCGCAGGAAGAGCAGATAAAAGAGCTGGATGATGAAACACTGCAGGGTAAAACCTCAGAATTCCGCCAGCGCCTGGAGCAGGGGGAGAAACTGGATGATATTCTCCCTGAGGCGTTTGCCATAGTGCGCGAAGCAGCGTGGCGCATACTGGAGATGCGGCACTTTGATGTGCAGCTTGTCGGCGGCATGGTGCTGCATCAGGGCAAGATTGCGGAGATGAAAACCGGGGAAGGTAAAACCCTGGTTGCTACTCTGGCCACATACCTTAACGCTCTGCCCGGCAAAGGGGTTCATGTGGTGACGGTTAACGACTACCTCGCCAGGCGTGATTCCGAGTGGATGGGCAGACTGTATAATTTTCTGGGTCTGAGCGTGGGCTGTATTGTACATGGTATATCGGATGAAGAGCGCAAAAATGCGTATCAGTGTGATATCACCTACGGTACCAATAACGAATTCGGCTTTGATTACCTGCGTGACAATATGAAGTTTGATCTGGATGAATATGTCCAGCGTGATCTGAACTTTGCCATTGTGGATGAGGTTGACTCCATCCTGATTGATGAAGCCCGTACTCCTCTGATCATCTCCGGTCCAAGTGATGTATCCAGCGATCTGTACACCCGGGCCGACAAGGTTATTCCGCGCCTGCAGAAAGGTGAAATCATTGAACATAAAAATGCCGGCAAGGTGGGACAGACGGAAAAGGAGTTCACCGGCGACTATACCGTGGATGAAAAAGCAAAGAGCGCCACTTTAACCGAAGACGGGGTGGCAAAAGTGGAGAAGATCCTTGGGGTCGAGAATCTGTATGATCCCAATCATATTGAGCTGCTCCACCATGTCAATCAGGCTCTAAAGGCCCATGCGCTGTTCAAAAAAGAGGTGGATTATGTAGTTAAGGACGGCGAAGTGTGCATCGTGGATGAGTTCACCGGACGCCTTATGCCTGGTAGGCGATGGAGTGACGGATTGCACCAGGCGGTGGAGGCCAAGGAAGGGGTTACGGTTGAAAAAGAGAACCAGACCCTCGCAACCATTACCTTCCAGAACTATTTCCGCATGTATGACAAACTTTCAGGGATGACGGGAACCGCAGATACTGAAGCGCAGGAATTTGCCGAAATCTACAAGCTCGATGTTGTGGTTATTCCTACTAATCGCCCCAGCCAGCGCCACGACTTTGCTGATGTTATCTACAAAACCGAAACAGAGAAATTCAACGCGGTCATTGAGGATATTGTTGACGCCCATCAGCGGCGTCAGCCGGTGCTGGTGGGTACGATCTCCATTGAAAACTCGGAGCTTCTGGCGGAGAAACTCAAAAAACGCGGGGTCAGGCACAATGTATTGAATGCCAAGCAGCATGCCAAGGAAGCTGAAATTGTGGCGCAGGCCGGACGAGCCGGGGCTGTTACCATTGCTACAAATATGGCTGGACGCGGCACCGATATCGTTCTGGGGGGGAATGCTGAGATGATGGCCGAAGGCGCACTCGGCACGAGTGATGACCCTGATCGCTATGCCGAGTTGCTGGAGCAGTTTGTTGCCCAGTGCGATGCTGAGCGCCAGGAGGTTCTGGAAGCCGGCGGATTGTATATTCTCGGTACCGAACGTCACGAATCACGCCGTATTGACAACCAGTTGCGCGGGCGTGCCGGGCGTCAGGGTGATCCGGGAACGAGCCGCTTCTATCTTAGTCTTGAAGATGACCTGTTGCGTATTTTCGGTAGTACGCGTGTGTCGTATGTGATGGAGAAGCTCAAAATTCCCGAAAACGAGCCTATTGAGCATGGCATCATCTCGCGTGCGATTGAAAATGCACAGAAAAAGGTGGAGGGGCAGAACTTCGAGGTGCGTAAGCATCTGATCGAGTACGATGATGTTATGAACCGCCAGCGTGAAGTGATCTACACCCAGCGCCGTGAAGTGCTCGGCGGAGAAGATATCCGCGAGACCTGGAATGCCATGCTTGAAGAGATGGTGGAGGATATTGTCGCTACTTTCTGTCCGGAAAAGACCCCGGTGCAGGATTGGAATCTCTCTTCACTTGCAGACGATTTCCACAACCAGTTTCACTTCTGGCCACAATTGCCTGGAGAGGAAGAACGCACTACCCAGGCTGAGTTGGAGCAGAGTCTGAAACAGCAGGTATTCAAGCGTCTCGAAGAGCGAGAAGAAGAACTTACAACCAAAGTGCTGGAATATCTGATGAAGATGTTGCTCCTGCAGGTGATTGACAACAAGTGGAAGGATCACCTCCTTTCGATTGATCATCTGAAAGAGGGAATCGGGCTGCGTGGTTACGCACAGAAGAACCCCAAGCAGGAGTACAAACGCGAAGCGTATAATCTGTTCATGGAGGTTATGGGACGCATCCGCCAGGAGGCCATCCAGAAGTTGTTTGTGGTGCAGCTGGTACAGGAACGCGACGTAGAACAGATGGAGGCGGAGCAGAAACAGCGCAAGGTAGTAACCAACCGCAGTGATGAACCCAAACAGCCTCAGACCGTGGTACGTTCCGAAGAAAAGGTGGGACGCAATGATCCGTGCCCATGTGGCAGCGGCAAAAAGTACAAGAAGTGCTGCGGACGTTAAAATTCCATAAAACAGGAATATATAAATGACACATGCAAATACGCACGTAAAAGGTTTCAGTTTCGCGGTTGCCACAGCTGGGATAAAACAGAGCGAGCATCCAGATTGCGGCCTTATCTATTCTGAAGTTCCTGCTAGCTGTGCCGGAGTGTTTACCCGCAACAAAGTGGTAGCTGCGCCTCTGCAGATTACACGACAGCGGATGCAGGGGGGTAAATGCCAGGCGGTCCTGGTCAACAGCGGCAGCGCCAATGCATGTACCGGGAGTCAGGGGCTTGAAACCGCGCAGCGTAATGGCAAGACCCTCGCAAAAGCGTTGGGGATTGAGGAGGATCTGGTCGCCATTTCCTCCACCGGGGTGATCGGGGTGCAATTGCCCGGAGAGCGCCTGGATGCTGTGGTACCGCAACTGGTGCGCGAACGCACCCCGGACCAGGCCGAAGCGGTAGCCAAAGCGATCATGACTACAGACCTTTTCACCAAAGTTTCTGCTGCACAACTCCAAGCTCCGGGGCAGAGTGGGACCGTCCTCGGTATAGCCAAGGGTGCGGGAATGATCCATCCCAACATGGCCACCATGCTCGGCTTTGTGGTTACCGATGCGAATGTGGGGGCTGAACTGCTCCAGCAAAGTCTGAGCGTTGCGGTGGAGCAGTCGTTCAACTCTATAACCGTGGACGGGGATACCTCCACCAATGATATGGTGCTGGTGTTGGCCAACGGTGCGGCAGGTGATGAGGAGATTGTTTCCGGTAGTGCTGCAGCGGAGGATTTTCAGCTCCAGCTTAACAAGGTTCTCCTTGATCTCGCGAAGATGATAGTCCGCGACGGTGAAGGCGCCACCAAAGTGGTGCAGATCCATGTCAAAGGGGCGCGCAGCTCAGCCGAAGCCAAGGAAGCGGCACGCAGTGTGGCGACCTCGAACCTGGTGAAGGCTGCGTTTTTCGGCGAAGACGCTAACTGGGGGCGGATCATCGCAGCCCTGGGGTACTCTGATGCAGAGGTGGATGCAGATCAGGTGGACATCTGGTTTGATCAGATTCAGGTGGTGAGTAAAGGATTGAGTACCGGCCCCGATCAGGAGGAGCTGGCAACGGAGGTGCTGCGGCATAAGGAGTTCTGTGTCACTCTCGATCTGCACCTGGGGCAGGGTGAAAGTGATTACTATACCTCTGATCTGACCTACGAATACATCAAAATTAACGCAGACTACCGTACCTGATGCCGCCATGCTGAATTTCCCCCCGAATCTGATTGTCGAGCACACCCTGCTCAGTCCCACGGCGCAGCGTGAAGCGGTTCTACAGCTTTGCGAAGAGGCGGTTGAATATGGTTTTGCTGCCGTATGCATCCCGCCGGTGTATGTATCTCAGGCTGCAGATCAACTGCATGGCAGTGAAGTGCGAGTGTGTACCGTGGTTGGTTTCCCCACCGGGTTTGAGTCTACATCTACCAAGGTATATGCGGCGCAGCAAGCTCTGCATGACGGTGCAAATGAGATCGATATGGTGGTTCAGCAGGGATGGATTCAGGATGCGCGTTATGCAGATATTGAGGCAGAAATCCTTCAGGTAAAGCAGGTCTGTGGCTCTGCCCCCCTCAAGGTTATCATCGAGTGCTGCAACCTTAGCACTGCGCAGAAGCGACTTGCGGCTAAAAGTGTAGCGGATGCCGGAGCGGATTACGTTAAAACCTCCAGCGGTACTGCATCGGGTGGTGCAATTGTTGCCGATGTGGAGCTGCTCCATGCTGCGGTAGAGGAGCGAATCAGAATTAAAGCCGCAGGGGGGATCCGCACACTTGAGCAGCTTGAGAACATGTATTATGCCGGTGCCAGCCGGATTGGCACCAGCTGTGCCACCGACATCGTAGCGCAGTGGCTGAACGAACAGAAGTAGGTTTACCAATGCTTGATTTTCAACGTGTTGTACTTTTCGTTCTTGACGGTGTCGGGTGTGGGGCTCTTCCTGATGCAGATATGTTTGATGATCGTGGGGCTAATACCCTGGGGAATATAGATGCAACAGCAGGGCCGTTGAGTCTTCCCACTCTTCAGGGGATGGGACTGGGGAACATAGCCCCCATCGCCGGTGTGCCCCCGTGTACAAAGCCTAAGGCTGCATGGGGGAAAATGGCTGAGCGCTCTGCAGCAAAAGACAGTACCACCGGACACTGGGAAATTGCCGGTGTGTTGATGCCTGAACCGTTTCGCGTGTTTGCCGATGGATTCCCGTCTGAGATCATGGACTCATTTGCCCGCATTGTCGGGACTGAATATCTGGGAAATATCCCCGCCAGCGGTACTGAAATTATCCAGCGCCTCGGTCCCGAACATGTGAGCACAGGCAATCCCATAGTGTATACCAGCACCGATTCGGTGTTTCAGATCGCTGCACACGAAGATGTGATCCCCGTTGAGCGGCTCTACGATATCTGTACCCAGATGCGCGATGTGCTGGATGAGTACCGGGTAGGGCGGGTGATCGCGCGTCCATTTACAGGCAATGAACAAGAAGGCTATGTGCGCACCAGCAGACGGCGGGATTTTTCCATGCCGCCACCCAAGCCCACAATGCTGGATATGCTCCAGGAGCATAATATTGAGGTGAACGCAGTGGGTAAGATCGCTGACATCTTCTGCGGTCGGGGAATTGATACGCATGTGAGCACTGCGAGCAATACCGAGGGGATGAAAGCGACACAGGTGTTGCTGAAGAAGATGGAAAGGGGCTTGCTGTTTACCAATCTGATTGATTTCGACATGGAGTACGGCCACCGTCGCGATAGTCTCGGATTTGCTGCAGCTCTGGAGGAATTGGACAGTTGGCTTGCACAATTCCTGCTCCAGATGCGTGAAAGCGATCTTCTCATCATTACTGCAGATCATGGCTGTGATCCCACCATGCCAGGCACTGACCATACACGTGAGTATGTGCCTTTACTTGTGTATACGCCACTTATTCAGGAGGGAGCAGATCTGGGGTCGCGTGCAACTTTTGCGGATATTGGTGCAACCATACTGCAAAACTTCGGCTTGCGTGGTAGTATTGGTTCGAGTTTTCTTGAACAATTATCCTCCGTGTCGGAGATGACCCGAAAACAAGCCTCTGCGCATGTGGGTTCCCCGGCCCGGCCTCAGGTATAACCTACTCAAAGTAAAGGGCGATTAAATGAAGAAGTGGATATATGTGTGTTTATTCGCTATGTTAGTATTTTCTAGCAATGCACACTCTCTAGAGATAGCCGATGCAGCCATCACCAGTGATATTGATGAGCGCAATCCGGTCGATTCCCTGAATACGGTGGAGGGTCCTGTAGATCAGTTGTTTTGCTTTACCCGCGTAGTTGGCGCACAGGACGATACCTGGGTCACCCATGTGTGGTATTACGAAGGCAGAGAAATGGCGCGGGTGCGCCTGGCGGTTTCCTCTTCCAACTGGAGGACATGGTCTTCTAAAAAGATTCTCCCTCAGTGGGAAGGTCAATGGCAGGTACATATTCTTGATGAACAGGGTAAGGCCAGACTTATTGTGCCGTTTATGCTTGAGTAGTATTTTCGGACTTCAGAACATTTAACTGGTGTCTTTTATTTCAGCAGATACTATGGCAGACATTGCCAAGTGAAGCTGCTTTGAACAGGGATTATTTCAGGAGGTTTTGATGGGAAAACGGCTGTTGCTGGCAGATGACAGTGTTACGATTCAGAAGGTCGTAGAGATAACGTTTGCAGATAAGGATTATGAACTTGACCTGGCCAGTAACGGTGATGAGGCTCTGCAAGCCGCGCAGAAGCAGCGCCCTGATCTTATTCTCGCCGATGTTTTCATGCCGGGGCAGGATGGATACCAGTTGTGTGAGCGAATTAAAAACATGCCTGATATGGCAGGTATTCCGGTATTGTTGCTTGCAGGAACCTTTGAGGCCTTTGATGAAGAGCGCGCAGGTCAGGTTGGGGCTGCCGGCTGGATCTCAAAGCCCTTTACCTCTCAGGCTCTTGTAGACAGGGTGGAACAAGCCCTGGCGGAAGCAACAGATCAGGAGCAGGAGTGGAAGACTACTCCGAGTAAAAGCCCTGCTGACAGTATGATGAATGCCTTTGAGCAGGCCGCAGCTACAGAGTTCGGCAGCGGGCGTAATGATGAATTAACCGCGGAAGATACGCTGGGCACACCTGCCTCACCAGCTGCGCCGGAGACAGAGAATACAGTACCTTCAGATCCGTTTGCCGCGCCACAGATGCAGGAGGAGAGTGACTCCGACTTTGCCACGGGTGGCCCCGGAGAATTCAGCTTTGATGATCTAGCTTCAGCCGATACGCCCCAGGAATCACCTCAGCCATCCGCACTCCAGGATGATGCTCAGGCAACTAAAGCCCCATCTGAAAGTTCTTTCCCCGCATCAGAGACTCCCGAACCAGATGCTATCGATGCACATGAAACACCATCCATGCCAGCTGATGATTTCAGCTTTACCCCTCCAGAGCCCGAGCAGCCAATAACCCCTGAGTCTGCGGAAGAATCTTTCTCGGACCCGTTTGCAGCAGCGGAGCAGAATAAAGATGGCGGGTTCGATGGTACTGAAGGCGAGTTGCCGAGCATGGACGAGTTTACCACCCCAGAACCTGAAACGGCACTTGAGCCTGAAGTCGACACTGTATCACAGGATGTTGCGCCCCCTGCTGACGCTGGAGTGATTGACCTGCAGGAGAATGATATTGTCGCAGAGGGTAAGTATGCTGCTACGGAGCCACGCGTGGAAGAACGTGCTGCATATCTGAGTGACGAAGAGCTCGAGCGCATTGTCGAACGCGTAGCCGCAAGCGTGATTGAGCGTCTTGCGACTCCCATAATGGAAAAAGTAGTGTGGGAAGTGGTGCCGGATCTGGCCGAGGGGATGATTCGCGAAGAGATGGACAGGATCAGGCAGCACGCCGACACTGGTAACTGAAAAAGCCGAAGTGCCGATGATTGACGCCGGAAAAGGGGATTGCTAAAATCCCCTTTTTCTTTAACCCGCCGCAACACCGTTATTCAATATTTTTTTATTTCAATACCTGCGCACCCCCCTGCATTTGATGCCATCCCCATTCGGAGCATGGCATGGGTAAAACGTATCTGTTTTTGCTGAGCGGGAGCGCCCATATCAAGGAAGTGAACACACCATGGCAGATGAGTTAGCAAAAGGATACGAGCCGCACGATTTTGAACAGAAGTGGTATCAGCACTGGGAACAGAATGGCTATTTCCACGCGGATGAACAGTCTGAAAAGCCAGCATATTCCGTGGTTATTCCCCCGCCCAATGTCACCGGGGTGCTGCATATGGGGCACGCACTCAACAACACCTTGCAGGATATCCTGGTGCGCTGGAAGCGGATGTGCGGTTATGAAGTGCTGTGGATGCCCGGTACTGACCACGCCGGGATAGCGACTCAGAACGTGGTGGAAAAGCAACTCAGCGACGAAGGGCAGGATCGCCACGATATCGGGCGCGAGGCCTTTATCGAGCGCGTATGGCAGTGGCGCGAGGACTCCGGCGGTAAGATTATCAACCAGCTGAAGCGCCTCGGTGCCTCCTGTGACTGGGAGCGTGAGCGCTTCACTATGGATGATGGGCTAAGCAGGGCGGTACGCGAGGTGTTTGTCAGCCTCTACGAAGAAGGGTTGATCTATCGCGACAATCGCCTTATCAACTGGTGCCCCCGCTGTCATACCGCGCTGTCTGATCTTGAAGTGGAGCATGAAGAGCAAAAAGGCAATTTCTGGCATCTTCGCTATCCGGTAAAAGGAAGTGATATGGTGCTGGTAGTTGCCACCACCCGCCCCGAAACCATGCTTGGCGATACCGCCGTGGCGGTGCATCCTGAAGACGAGCGCTATGCTGCTCTGGTAGGGAAGGTGGTAGAGCTACCCCTTGTCGGGCGCGAAATCCCCATCATTGCCGATGAGTACGTGGATATGGAACTTGGCAGCGGTGCGGTGAAAATAACCCCGGCACATGACTTCAACGATTTCGAGATGGGTAAGCGCCACAACCTTGAATATATCAATATTCTCGATCAATCCGGGGTTGTAAACGAAAATGGCGCTGCCTATGAAGGCCTTGATCGCTATGTTGCGCGTGAAAAAATAGTGGCGGATCTGGATGCGCATGGGCTGCTGGAGAAAACTGAGGAGCACCTCAATTCCGTTGGCGAATGCTACCGCTGCAAAACCGTTATTGAACCCTACATGAGCCTGCAGTGGTATGTGGATGTAAAGCCCCTCGCCAAAGAGGCGATCAAGGCGGTGGAGAGTGGTGAGACACGCATTGTGCCCCCGCACTGGGAGAAGACCTACTACGAATGGATGTACAACATTCAGGACTGGTGTATCAGTCGCCAAATCTGGTGGGGGCATCGCATCCCGGCATGGTACTGCGAAGAGTGCGGTGAAATAACTGTGTCGCGCGAAGACGCGAGCACCTGCAGCAAATGCGGCAGCACCAACCTGCGCCAGGAGACAGATGTGCTGGATACCTGGTTCTCTTCAGGGTTGTGGCCGTTCTCCACCATGGGCTGGCCGGAACAGACCGATACGCTGCAGAAGTTTTACCCCACCTCATGCCTGGTGACCGGTTTCGACATCCTGTTTTTCTGGGTTGCTCGCATGATGATGATAGGGCGGAGGTTCATGGGTGAAGTGCCGTTCAAGGATGTGTATATCCACGCCCTGGTACGCGATGCCCACGGACAGAAGATGAGCAAGAGCAAGGGCAACGTCATTGACCCCCTCACGGTTATTGAGGAGTTCGGCACGGATGCATTCCGTTTGACCCTCGCTGCATTTGCCGCCCAGGGACGCGATATCAAGCTCTCTACCGAGCGCATCGGCGGGTACCGCAACTTCTGTAATAAGCTCTGGAACGCAAGCCGCTTTGCTCTCATGAACCTGGAGGATTTTACCCCTGAAGACACCTCCAAATGGAAAGATCTCAATCTGAGCCTCGCCGATCGGTGGATCCTGACCCGTCTCGCGGTAGTGGAGAGCGAAGCCAATACCGCGCTGGAGGAGTATCGTTTTAACGAAGCGGCGAATGCTCTGTATGCCTTTACCTGGCACGAGTTCTGCGACTGGTATATTGAGCTGATCAAGGGTGCACTCTATGGCGATGATGCCGATGCACGCTACAGTGCCCAGACCGTGCTCTACACCGTGCTTGAACGTCTGCTGCGCCTCCTTCATCCCATAACCCCTTTCATCACTGAAGAGATCTGGCAGAACATTCCCGGCGCGCGCCCGGTACCCTCCATCATGCTCAGCACCTATCCTCAGGGTGCCGGACTCCTCCAGGATACTGAAGCGGTCGCAACCATGGAGCAGGTGATGGATGTAATCCGCGCCATCCGCAATATCCGCGGCGAAATGGATGTCGCTCCGGGTAAAAAGATCACTGCCCTGCTTGACTGCAAGAGCCAGCCCGACTGCGCCGTGATGGAATCTGCTGCAGCCTACATTAAAGCCCTGGCACGCGTAGAAGATCTGACCTGTGCGGTTAATCTGGAGCAGCCTGCCCAGGTTGCTAAGCAGGTAGCGGGTGCGGTGGAAATCCTCCTTCCTCTCGCAGGTCTCATCAATGTGGCTGAGGAGGAGAAACGCCTCAACAAAGAGATCGCCAAGGTGCAAAAAGATGTAGATATGTTCAGCAAAAAGCTCGCAAACGAAAAATTTGTCGCCAATGCACCCCCGCAGGTGCTGGAAAAAGACCGCGGCAAACTCGCCGGCGCCGAGGATAAACTCAGGGTTCTCCAGGCGAGTCTGGAGAAGATTATGGCGCTGAAGTAGACGGGCTCTAAATGCTTTTTATTCTGAGGGATATAACACTAAGGGAGCATCACATGCGCCCTTACTGCTTTGGAATGATGCATCTTCAGGCATTCTGAATGATAGGGGGCAACCAATATGCACCGATGTGACTGGGTTACTTCAACGCTGTTGCAGCACTACCACGATGAAGAATGGGGGGTGCCGGTACATGATGACTGCAAACATTTTGAGATGTTGATCCTGGAGGGTGCTCAGGCCGGGTTGAGCTGGGAAACAGTATTGCGCAAAAGAGATGCGTATCGCGAGGTGTTTAAGGGGTTTGAGCCTGAAAAAGTTGCACAAATGAACGATGCGGAGTTAGATGAGCACCTGCAGAATCCCGCCATTATCCGCAATCGTCTCAAAGTGTTTGGTACGCGGAAGAACGCGCTTGCGTTTCTGGGCATCCAGCAGGAATTCGGCAGTTTCGATAGGTATATCTGGCAGTGGGTGGAAGGAAAACCTCTGGATGGCAGGCGTGCGACTACGGCGGAAATTCCGGCAACAACCGATTTAAGTGCAGCGCTTTCCAAAGA